>NZ_RZSC01000503.1:0-4451 GCF_003998155.1 Mesorhizobium sp. M1E.F.Ca.ET.063.01.1.1 | reverse complement strand
CCGACAGGCTGTTGCGGGACATCGCGAAAGCGGCCGGCATTTCGCCTGACCTGCTTCAGTCGCGCGATCCGCATGAGGTGGCCGCCGAGATCGGCGCCGTGCTCAGAACCACGGTCGAGCAGTTGTCGCTGCTGCTCAAGGCGCGCGCGGCGGCCAAGGTACTGGCCAAGAGCGCGAACCGCACCATGATCGGCGCCGAAAACAACAACCCGCTGAAATTCGTTCCCGGCACCGACGACATACTGGAGATCATGTTCGCCAAACGCCGCGCCGGCTATCTCGACGCCACGCACAGCGTCGAGGACGCTTTCCGGGACCTCAAGACGCACGAATTCGCCACTTACGCCGCCATGCAGGCCGCGCTCTCCAGGCTGCTCGACGACCTGTCGCCCGAGGCGATCGCCAGGAAGCTGCCGCCGGCCTCCTTTTCATCCAAGAAAAGCCAGGCATGGGACGCCCTGGTCGCCACCTGGCGGACGATGGAAGAGAAGCACGAAAACGGCATGCTCGACGTCTTCTTGGCCTATTTCAGCGAAGCCTACGCCAAGGCCGGCAAGCAGAAGTAGCTGGCCGGTCCGTGAAGCGGGGCCCGGCGCTATGTGACGGGTCTCACAGAAGAAACCGCTGCTTCGAGCATCCTGCCTTCCGATTTCAATAGGCTGCCCGATTTCAATCAGCTGCCTGTGCGATTAGGATAACGCACGGAAGCTTGCCTGGCGGGCAAAGCGGCGTGACTTGGGGCGTGTGCAGCAATGTCATGTTTCGGCGAGATGAGCCTTTCCATCCGGCCCGCCGCCAAATCTCGGCATAAAAAGGGCGCAGCCGGCCTCTTTCCTCGCCCTGTTCGCTGCACCTCGACGGTGGACCGATGAGCTCGAAGGACGATCCCTCCGTGCCGGCGGACAAGACGGTCATCCGTGCGCCGCGGCCAAGGCAACGGTCGCCCGCGGCTCCTGAGAACCCCTCTTCGGCAGGCGTTGGGCAAGCTCCGACACCTCCCCGGGAATCGACAGTGTTCGATCCCGGCGTCGGCCGGCGAATGCCGACCGGCTGGTCGTCCGGAACCGTGATCTATCAAGGCGCCGCTCCCGATGCGGCGGCGGCAGCATCCGCGCCGGCGCTGCAACAGGAGATGCTGCTCAACGCCACGGATGGCGTGACATACACCACGGCCAATCCAATTCTCGCTGCGGCGGCGCCCCTGCTGATGCTGTTCGGCCAATTGCGGCTGATGCCGGTCGAAAGGCAGGCGACCCCCTTGGCGGAGCATATTGCCGAAGCAATCGGGACGTTCGACCGGGAGATGGCGAAAGCCGGCATTGCCGAGGAGGATGGCAGAATCGCGAAATTCGCCCTTTGCGAGACCGCCGACGATCTCGTCGGCAACTTGCCCTGGCCAAAGGACGACGCCTGGGGCCCGCACAGTCTCGTATTGCAGTTCTTCCATACGAAGCCCACCGGTGCCGGTTTCTACGAGGCGCTGAACAAGATCCTGGGCAGCCCGGAGGGGCATCACGACCTGCTCGAGTTGATGCATGCCTGCCTGTCGCTCGGGTTCGAAGGCCAGTATCGCGGGCGGACCGGCCAACGGGACACACTCGAACGCGTCCGGCGCGACGTCTACGACACGATCCGCTACTTCAGGCCGAGTGAAGGCGACGACGTCTCGCCCCACTGGCAAGGCATGGCGGCGAGGATGCCAAAGCCAAGGGCGCGGCTGCCGCTGTGGGCCGTCGCGGCCGCCGCCGCGACGCTGGTGACGGCGGCGTTCTTCGCATTGCGCGTCCTCATCACCGATGAAGGCGACGTCACCGCCGGCGAATTGCTGGCGCTCACTCCTTCGACACCGGTCACCATCGAGCGCGCCAGCGTAGCGCCAATCGCCAAACCCGCGGAGGCCGCACCGCCGCCGCCTGCTGTTCCCGACACCACCCAGATCGACCGCATCCGCGCAGCTTTAGCCAAGGAGATCGCCGTCGGCGGACTGACGGTCGGCACGAAGGGCGATTTCATCGTCGTGGAGGTCAACAACCAGCTTTTGTTCGCGTCCGGCCAAGCCGAGCTGAAGGACCAGTTTCAGCCCATCGCGGCCGACATTGCCACGGCCCTCGATGCCGAGCCCGGGCCGATCCGGATCGTCGGTCACACCGACAATGTGAAGCCGAAGAAGTCGAGCCAGTTCAAGTCCAACTTCGATCTTTCCGTCGCCCGCGCCAAGGCCGTCCAGACGATGATGGCGAAAGAGCTCAAGGATCCGTCACGGATAGCGGTCGACGGCAAGGGCGAGGACGAACCGATCGCCGACAATGCGACGCCGGACGGCCGTGCGAAAAACCGCCGCGTCGACGTGATGATCCCGAAGGAGGAGACGCTGTGAGCGGGCGCGGCGGGGAGCGGCATTGATGCGCTGGGTGCTGCGGATAACCAGTGTGCTGGCGCTCGCCGGTTTCTCGGCGGCGGTCTGGTATGCCGGACCGCTGATCCGCTTCGCCGATACAAGGCCCCTCGGGCCTGTCTGGCTCAGGGCGACGATCATCGGCGTGACGGTTGCTGTGCTCGCATCGTTCTACGGCATCCGCCTGTGGCAAGGGCGCAAGGCGCAAAAGGCGCTCGAAACAGCCATCGTGCACAGCGACGACCGGAACGACGATGGACAGGTGCTCGAGGCGCGTATGAGCCAGGCCATCGCGACGCTGAAGCAGTCGAGCGGCAAGCGCAACTTCCTCTATGAGATCCCCTGGTACATCATCATCGGCCCGCCGGGAGCCGGCAAGACGACGGCGCTGGTCAATTCGGGGTTGAAGTTCCCGCTGGCCGGTTCCGGCAGCGCCCAGCCGGTGGCCGGCGTCGGCGGCACGCGGTCTTGCGACTGGTGGTTTACCGACGATGCCGTGCTGATCGATACCGCCGGCCGTTATACGACGCAGGAGTCGGACGCCAAGCGCGACAAGGCAAGCTGGCTCGCCTTCCTGGGACTTTTGAAGAAATACCGCACAAGCCAGCCGATCAACGGCGTGATCCTCGCCATCAGCCTTGCCGATCTCGTCGGCCTCGACGACCAGCAGCTCGACGCGCATGTCACCGAGATAAGGAGCCGCCTGCGCGAGTTGCACGAGACGCTGAAGATCCAGTTCCCGGTCTACCTGCTCTTCACCAAGGCGGACCTCGTCGCCGGCTTCATGGACTATTTCGGCGATTTCGATGAAGCCCGTCGGCAGAAAGTGTGGGGCGCGACGTTCCAGACCACCGACCGCAACAAGAACATGACCGGCGAGGCCCCAGCCGAATTCGACGCGCTGGCCAGTCAACTGGCGGACGGGATCGCCGACCGCCTGCAGGATGAGACCGACCCGGTGGCGCGCATCGCGATCTTCGGCTTTCCGGCGCAGTTCGGGGCACTGAGGGCCCGCGTCGTGCGTTTCGTCAGCAGCCTGTTCGATCCGTCCCGCAGCCAGGTCAATGTCAGCCTGCGCGGGCTCTATTTCTCTTCCGGAACGCAGGAAGGAACGCCCATCGATCAGGTGCTGGGCGCGATCGGCCGCAGTTTCGGCAGCACATCCCAAGCGCATCTTTCCGGGACCGGCAAGAGCTTCTTCTTGCACGATCTGCTGGCGAAAGTGATCTTTCCGGAGGCAGGCTGGGTCTCCTTCGACAGGGCTGCGGAGCGGCGCGCCAGGGTTGCCAGATTTGGCGGCCTCGCCGTGATCGCGCTGGCGGCTTTGGCGACGCTCGGTGTGCTTGGATTCAGCTTCACCGCCAACCGGTCGCTGATCGACTCCACCAGGCAGGCGATGGCGCAATACCGCCAGAGCGCGGATTCCTTGCTCGAGAGCACGACCGTGACCGATGTCGATCTGGAGAACGTCATCGGCCCGCTCGACCAGTTGCGCAACCTCCCGGCCGGATTCGAGACCGCCGCCCAAACGAAGCCGGTCGAGGAGAGTTTCGGGCTCAGCCAGCGAGGGAGACTTCTGTCGGCGTCCAAAACGGCCTACCGGCAGGCGCTGGAGCGAAGCTTCCGCTCCCGGCTCCTGGTTCAGGCGGAGCGGACGATTCAGGCCAAGATGGCCGATCCGATCGCGCTCTACGAGCCGCTGAAGATCTATCTGATGCTGGGCGGCAAGGCGCCTAAGGTCGACGACGAGCTGATCGTCTCCTGGATGAAGCAGGACTGGGAGGAGAACCGCTATCCAGGCGAGAACAACCGCGAGGGCCGCGCGCAGCTCGAAAAGCATCTGCGCGCCATGCTCACGCTCGACGATGCCTATGACCCGGTCTTCGAGCTCAACCAGCCGCTGGTCGAGGCGGCGCAGCGCTCGCTCGGACGCATGAGCCTCGCCGCGTAGACCGCCGACTTGATCAGCGCCGAAGCGCGGTCGGCGAGGCTCGAGGACTTTTCCGTTGCCGCGAAAGCCGGCCCGGAAGCGCAGCTTCTGTTCGAACGCATGGAT
>NZ_RZSC01000502.1:0-4470 GCF_003998155.1 Mesorhizobium sp. M1E.F.Ca.ET.063.01.1.1 | reverse complement strand
GTTCTCGACATCGCTGTCGGCCGGATCGGTGCGATAGATCGGCAGCTCCGGGTCGGCCGCGTCCCACAAGATGCCGCGCGCGCGGTCTTGCGGGTCCGACTGCAGCGTGTGGCCGAGCAACAATTCGCCCCGCCGCTGGCGCACGCCGGACGATCCGGTGACGATCTGCGACATGCGTCCCGTGTCGGCGTGGATGAGGTGGTTCGAATGGACCCGCGCCGCTTCGACCTGGTCGGCCGACAGCGTTTGCGCGGTGAACTCGACGCTGAGCAGCCTCTCGTCGCCGGCTTGCGCCAGGGTCAGGTGAAAGGCGCCGGCGCGCGGCGCCGATCTGAGCAGGGCCAGCACCGCGTCGAGACTGGGCGCATCGAGGATGGCGCGGGCGAGCACCATGCGCGGCGTCCCTGCACCGCCAGCCAGCGGCCTGATGTTGTTGACCGTCTGCACCAGCCCCGCCGACGTGGCCGCGAACGTATGCCCGGGCAGTGAGCCCGGATAGACAAAGGCGGTGAATGAATTGCCGCCTTCGGACGTCACATGGGCCAGCGCGCAGTGGCCGGCGAATTCCGGGTCGCCATCCTCGTTGTGGCCGATGACATGCGGGGAACCGGGCAACTGGACGGTCGTGCAGCCATCCGGCGCCATCGCCCAGATGTCGCCGCGGCAGTTCCACAGGAAGACATCGTCGAAAGCCAATTCCAGCCCGGCGGCAAGACCCTGCAGCTCGGCCCAGTATCGGGGAAACCGTTCCCGCACGATCATCGCCATCGTGCCGATGCGGGGATCGGCGCGGCGTGCGGTCAGCTCGCGCCAGGCGGCGGAAGTACGAAAATGCTCATGCAAGGCCGCTCGGCCAAACTGCCCGAGAGCAGCCCCCACATCATACGGCGACCCCGCGATATCGATGAAGGAAAGCCGGGGGAGCGCGTCATGCGACATGCTGCAGAAACTCTTTCAAGCGAGGGTTTTGCGGGTTTGCAAGCAGCTCCCGCGGCTCGCCGTCAACAGCGATCTTACCGCCTTCCATGAAAATCAGCCTGGTTCCGACCTTGCGGGCAAAGGCCATCTCGTGGGTGACGACGATCATCGTCATGCCTTCCTCGGCCAGCGCCTGCATCACGCGCAACACTTCATGCCTGAGTTCGGGATCGAGCGCCGAGGTCGGCTCGTCGAACAGCATCAGCTTGGGCTTGACGGCAAGCGCACGCGCAATGGCGACGCGCTGCTGCTGGCCGCCGGAAAGCTCGCTCGGATAGTGATGCGCCCGTTCGGCAAGGCCGACCTTGGCGAGCATTTCCAGCGCCTGCTTGCGTGCCTCCTGCCGCGTTTCGCCACGCACCCGGCGCGGGCCGAAGGCGACGTTCTCGAGTGCCGTCATCTGCGGAAACAGGTTGAACTGCTGGAAGACCATGCCGGCTTCCTGGCGGATCAGGCGGACCTTGCGGCCGCCGGACTTGACGCTGATGCCGTCGACGATGAGGTCGCCGCCATTGATCTCCTCCAGCGCGTTGATGCAGCGAAGCAGCGTCGATTTGCCGGAGCCGGAGGGGCCGATCAGGACGACCTTCTCGCCGGCCTCTATCGACAGGTCGACCTGGTCGAGGATCGTGACCTGGCCGAAGCGCTTGGTGACTTTTTTGAACGCCACGATGCTCACAGGATGCGCATCCTCTTTTCGGTCAGCCTGAGGATCAGGGTGAGCGTGCCGGTCATGATCAGGTAGAACATCGCCACGGCCGACCAGATCTCGACGGCTCGGAAGTTGGCCGCCATGATTTCCTGGCCTTGCCGGGTGAGCTCGCCGACCCCGATCACGATGAACAGCGAAGTGTCCTTGAGGCTGACGATGAACTGGTTGCCCAGCGCCGGAATCATGCGGCGGAAGGCAAGCGGGCCGATGATGTAGAAAAGCACTTTCCAGAACGGCAGGCCGAGCGCCAGGCCGGCTTCGCGCAATCCGCGATGGACGGAAAGGAAGGCGCCACGCACGATCTCGGCGATATAGGCGCCGGCATTGATGATGATTGCCATGATTGCCGCCGCCAACGGGTTGATGCGGACATCCGCCAGGATGGGCAGCGCGAAATAGATGAACATCACCTGCACGATGATCGGGGTGCCGCGAATGATCTCGACATAGACCATGGCGATGGCGTTGAGCACGATGTTGCCGTAAGCGCGCGCCAGCCCGGCGGCGAAGCCGATCAGAAGCCCGCCGGCGAGCCCGGCGAGCGCGATCAGCACGGTGAGGCGGGCGCCTTTAAACAGCTCCGGCAGGGCCTGCCAGATGACGGACCAGTCGAAATCCATGAGAGCTATCCTTCAGGGAAGGCACGCCGGCCATGCCGGCGCGCCAGGAGATCCAAGGGAAACCCCGATGATCAGCTCTTCGGCGGCTCCGTGCCGAACCACTTCTCGTAGATGGCCTTGTAGGTGCCGTCGCCCTTCAGCTTGGCGATCGAAGCGTTGACCTTGGCGACGAGCTCGCTGCCCTTCGGGAAGGCGATGCCATATTGCTGGGCCATCATCTGTGGGCCGACGGTCTTCACTTTCCCCTGGCCGTTGGTCTTGATGTAGTAGAGTACGTTCGGCGTGTCGTGCATGGCCGCGTCGGCGCGACCGGTCGCGACTTCGAGATAGGCATTGTCGCTGTTGGGGAAGAGCCGTAGATCGGTGCCCTTGAAGTGCTCCTTGGCATAGTCTGTCGCCGAGGTGCCGGTCTTCACGGCAAGCGTCTTGCCGACAAGATCTTCCGGACCCTTGATCGTGCTGTTGACCGGCACCATCAGCAGGAATCCGCTGTCGTAGTAGCCGTCCGAAAAGTCGATGACCTTCTTGCGCTCGTCCTTGATGGTGATGCCGGCCAGGCCGACGTCGACCTGCTTGGTCTGGAGCGCCGGAATGATGCCGTTGAAGTCCATCGGCTGCAGCGTGTAGGTCACGCCGATATCCTTGGCGATTGCCGCCCACAGGTCGATGTCGAAACCGACATACTTGTCGCCCTCCTTGAACTCGAACGGAACGAAGGCGGTGTCCGTCGCCACGATCAGGTCGTCGGCAAAGGCCGGCTGGCTAAGGACGAGCGTTGCCGCGACGGCCGCGGCGGCGGTGAGGCTTGCAAGTGCGAATTTCATTTTTCGGGTTCCCCTTTTTGTTGGAATTGCGCTGGAAGCCTAACACTGTCGATCCGATATCGCAAATTGAAAATGCATTTAATAGCAATATGCATTTGATATTTGCATATTGCGGCAATGGTGGTTGAATCCGACAAGGGAGCCCCGCCAGCAAAAAATTCAGATGCTCTAGGCAGCGCCCCATTGGTTCCTAAGCGTGTCCGCGTCGGCGAGGGGCAGCCCGCAAGCTTCGACCGCTCGCTTGGCGGCCGCGACCAGGTCCTGATTTCCGAAAGCCGGTGTCCCATTGGGCAGGAAGAGATTGTTCTCGAATCCGACACGCGCATGCCCGCCGAGCAGGGCCGCGGCGGTGACGCATGCGGTCTCCTGACCGCCAAAGGCGCAGACCATCCAATGGCCGGATGCCGGAATGCCGGGCGCCAGGAACGGCAGCAGGTCGGCGGGACGGGACGTCTGCCCGACCGTATAGCGGCCGAGCACGTAGAGAACCGGCAGGTTGTCGAAGGGGATCAGGCCTCGGCCGGCGAGCGCCGCGAGATAGGTGGCCTCCTCGGGGGTATAGAGGATGATCTGCGGCGTGACCTTCTCCCTGCGCAGCGTCTCGAGGAACGACGCGAAAGCCGCTTCATGCGCTTGGTCGGGCACGAGCTCGCGCAAGGCCAGCGAAACCGCTTCGGGGCGTACTTCCAGCGCCACCCGCATCTGCTGCTCCGGCCTATAGATACCCAGCGCCTCACTGGTGATCTGGAGAACGAGCCTGTCGCCGACGCTCGCCCTGATCGCGGCAGTCGCGGCCCGATAGGCCTCGGCGTCGAGCAGGTGGCGACCGTCGCGGCCGCGGACATGGACATGGATCATGGCGGCGCCGGCATCGAGCGAGGCCGCGGCCACATCCGCCAACTCAGCCGGCGTAATCGGCAAAGCCGGATGATCTGCTTTAGTGCGCCGGCCGCCGTTTGGCGCCACGGCGATTGCTACGGGATCGGAGCGCCCGGAACCAGTCTGCCCTTGGTTTGCACCATCTTCCACGGCTTGCTCCATTTGTTGCATAAAATTATCAATTGCTACATATATTGCATGATCTCGCATTCGCGTCTATGGTTGGCGGCATGATCCGCGCGCCGCTCACCGATGCCATCGTCGAAGTTTTCGATGCCTTGCCGTCGCAGCTTCAGGACGCCGCCCGCTATCTTCTCGACAATCCCGAGGATGTCGCGCTGCTGTCGATGCGCGAGCAGGCGCGCCGCGCCGGTCTGCAGCCGTGGACGATGGTGCGCTTGGCAAAGCGGCTGGGCTTTGACGGCTACGAGCCGCTGCGTTCGCTTTACGCCAACGC
>NZ_RZSC01000501.1:0-4471 GCF_003998155.1 Mesorhizobium sp. M1E.F.Ca.ET.063.01.1.1 | reverse complement strand
CCGCGTCGGTCGGGCATCCGGTGCCGCCCGGCGACGTCGGCGGCCCGAAGAAACGGCGGCAGACGTCGATCCTCGACATCCTCGGCGGCGGTTGAGCGGCAAACTCGCCTCTCGCAATGGCGAGCGCGTTCGGCTACATGTCCGGCCGGAGATCAAGCCATGGCCGAGACCGACCCTAGAAAAACCATCGTGCTCACCGGCGCCAGCCGTGGCGTCGGCCATGCGACGGTGAAGCGTTTTTCGCGCGAGGGCTGGCGCGTCATCACCTGCTCGCGCCAGGCTTTCGCCGAGGATTGTCCTTGGCCAGCCGGGCCTGAGGACCACATCAAGGTCGATCTCGCCGACCAGGAGGATGTTGGCATCGCCGTCTCGGAAATCCGGCACCGGCTGGAGGCGCATGGCGGGCAACTGCACGCGCTGGTCAACAATGCCGGCATCTCGCCGAAGCTGAAGGACGGCAGCCGGATGAATTCGATCGACACGCCGATGCATGTCTGGCGCGACGTGTTCCAGGTCAACTTCTTCGCGCCGATCATGCTGGCGAGGGGGCTGTTCAAGGAACTCGCCGCGGCCAAGGGATCGATCGTCAACGTCACCTCGATCGCCGGCACCCGGGTGCACCCGTTCGCCGGCACGGCCTACGCGACATCGAAAGCGGCGCTCGGCTCGCTGACGCGCGAGATGGCGCACGACTTCGGCCCGCACGGCATCCGCGTCAACGCGATCGCGCCGGGCGAGATCGACACGGCGATCCTGTCGCCGGGCACCGACAAGATCGTCGAGACGATTCCTCTGAGACGGCTCGGCGCCACGTCGGAAGTGGCCGACATCATCTTCTTCCTGTGCACCGCGCAGGCGTCCTACGTGACCGGCTCCGAAATCCATATCAACGGTGGCCAGCACGTTTGAGCGGCTGACTTCAAGCTAAGGGCTGCTCATCCACTTATGGTGAGAACAGCCTTGCCGCTGATGCTGCGCTGTCTGAGCGAGTCCAGGGCCTGGGCGATTTCCGTCCACGGCACCGTCAAGGCCACGCGGGTTTCCAGCCGGCCAGCCGCGACTAAGCCAAGCAGCCAGGCGATGTCGGCGCCAATGCCGGAGCCGGAAGTGTAGTAGGCGAAAGTCTGCAGCCTCGCTCCCTCGTGACCCGGAACGAACTGACGGAACCCGACGGGCGTGAGTTCGCCGCTGCTCGAACCGAACATGACGATCACCCCGCCAGGCGCGACGCGTTCTATCGCGTGCGCGAGGCTTTCGCCGCCGACCGACTCGGTGATCAGCGAAAACGGCCCCTCGGCCAGCTCGATCTGTTCGACAACCTGCCCGGCTCCCAGCCGACGCAGATCCTCGTCGTGCCGGGAGGCGGCGACCGTGGTCACGTGCGCGCCCTGCTCGCGGGCGATCTGGATCTGGAAACGACCGACCGCGCCGCTTGCGCCGGTGATCAGAACCCGCTGGCCGGCCAGGCCGCCGCCATGGCGCAACGTCCTCAGCGCCGTCGTGCCAGCAACCGGAAGCGTGGCTGCGGAGGCGAAGCTGACTTCGTCCGGCAGGACGGCGAGCCGGTCGGTCGGAACGGCGACACGTTCGGCCCAGCCGGCCTGGTCGACCAAAGCCGCAACCCGGGTGCCCACGGCGGGCCCGGAGCCATCGGCCGCCGCCTGTTCGAACGGATTGAGCTGCTTGCGGATCTCGGCGACCGGGCTGAGGCCCCTGAGCTCGTCCACCGACTTCTTGACGTCGTCGAGTTCGGCTTCCTTCAGCGCCTCGTTGAACTGCTTCTGGAAGTCAGCCGCCATCGCGCGCAATTTCGCCGCGGTGCGGCCGAACGTGCGCAGCATGTTGGGCAGATCCTTCGGCCCGACGACCACGATCATGACGACCGCGATCACCAGCAGCTCGCTCCAACCGACTTCGAACATGGCAATCTATTCCGACTAGTGCATGCCGCCCAAAAGCGCGAAGCGGTTTTGGGCTAACGGCATGTACAAAGCAACAACCGGGCTCAGCTCTTGCTGACCTTTTCCTTGCCCGGCGAAACGGTCTCGTCGGCGCGGTGCTCGACGGTACGCTTGTCGTCGACGTCGTCGTCAGCCATGCCCTTCTTGAAGCTCTTGATGCCCTTGGCCATGTCGCCCATCAGCTCGGGAATCTTGCCCCGGCCGAACACCAGAAGCACGATGACCAGCACGATCATCCAGTGCCAAATCGAAAATGAACCCATTGCCTGTCTCTCTTGAATGTTTTCCCTCGGCGATGATCTATGCGTTTTCGCTCAGGGATTCAAACACAACCGCAGTGAAGTTGATAAAATGGCTGCCCGATGTCACGCACTTTCGGCGTCGGCGGCTTGCTACGAATCGGCGCAGTCCTGCCCTTGAGCACCCAAGAGCGGCTTTTTTGCGTCACTCTTCCGTGACGCGCGGGGTCAGCAATCCGAGTTCCTCGAGGTCGATATCGGTCAGCGCATCCTCGTCCTCGGTCAGCGCATCCGGATCGGCAGGCGGGACGGGCATCGAGAAATTGGACGGCATGCGCGTCGACAGGAGCCCGGCGCCCTTCAGCTCTTCCATGCCGGGCAGGTCACGGATTTCCTCCAGCGCGAAATGGTCGAGGAAGGCGTCGGTGGTGCCATAGGTCACGGGACGGCCGGGCGTGCGTCGCCGGCCGCGCATCCTCACCCATTCGGTTTCGAGCAGCGTGTCCAGCGTGCCCTTGGAGGTTTCGACGCCTCTGATGTCCTCGATCTCGGCGCGCGTCACCGGCTGGTGATAGGCAATGATCGCCAGCACCTCGAGCGCCGCGCGAGAGAGCTTTCGCTGCTGGACCGAGTCCCGGCTCATCAGGAACGCAAGATCGCCGGCGGTGCGGAATGCCCAGGCATCGCCGACCCGCACCAGATTGACGCCGCGCTTGGCGTAGATCTCCTGCAGATCGGCCATTGCCGCCGTGATATTGACGCCGTCGGGCAGGCGCGCCGCCAATTGCCTTTCGCTGACCGGCTCGGCGCTGGCGAATATAATCGCCTCGGCCATGCGGACAGCTTCCGACAACTGCAGCCGCTCGGCGAGGTTCTCGATAGAGCCCAGTTCGGCCGTCTCGTCTTCCGGTTCGTCGTCGACCTTGAACGGGATGACCGAAGCGTTGGCGCGTTCGCTCATGATACCACCTCGACTGCCTTGACCCCTTGCGCGCGGCCGCGCAGATAGATCGGTGCGAAAACCTGATCCTGCCGCACTTCCAGTTTCCCCTCGCGCACCATTTCGAGCGTCGCGGCGAAGGAGCTGGCGACCGCCGTCCGCTTCTCTTCCGGCGTCGCCAGATATTGGATCAGGAAGCTGTCCAGCGCGGTCCAGTTGCTGACCGTCCCGATCAACCGCGCCAGCACTTCGCGCGCGTCCTTAAGCGACCAGACGGCGCGCCGGGCGATCGTCACATTGTTGATCGCCTGCCGCTGGCGCTGTTGCGCATAGGCGGTCAAAAGATCGTAGAGCGAAGCCGAATAGGCGTTGCGCTTCTCGATGATGACCATTTCCGGCATGCCGCGCGCGAAGACATCGCGGCCGAGCCGGTTGCGGTTGACCAGCCGCGCCGCGGCATCGCGCATCGCCTCCAGCCGCTTCAGCCGGAATTGCAGCACCGCCGCCAGTTCCTCGCCGCTCTCGCCCTCTTCGCCTGGCTGTTTCGGGATCAGCAGCTTCGACTTGAGGAAGGCGAGCCACGCCGCCATCACGAGATAGTCGGCCGCAAGCTCCAGCCTCAGCGCCCTCACCTTCTCGATGAAAGCCAGATACTGCTCGGCGAGCGCCAGGATCGAGATGCGGGCGAGATCGACCTTCTGGTTGCGCGCCAGATGCAGGAGAAGGTCGAGCGGCCCCTCGAAACCGGCGACGTCGACCACCAGCGAAGGATCGCCAGTGAGGCGTGAATCGTCGTTCTCGGCCCACAGACGGTCCATCGGTGCGGCCTTCGCGGCCTTGCTGTCCAATGTCTCCGCCACTTGCCCTTCCATCCCTTCGGTTCAGGCCACCGCTTCGAAATAGGTGGCGAATTCCTCGCGTATCGCGGTTTCGTCGGCGACGTCGCGGCTCCTTATATAGGTCAGTGCCCGCTCCGCCCTCGCCAAGGACTTGCCTGCGAGGGCCGTCGTGCGCGACGCGATGCCGGACATTTCCTCGAAAACGCCGTTGCAGTGAAGAACGAGATCGACACCTGCCGCAAGGATCGCGGCCGCCTTTGACGGGAAATCCCCAGAAAGTGCCTTCATCGACGTGTCGTCACTCATCAGGAGCCCATCGAAGCCGATCTCGCCTCGGATCACCTCGCTCACAACCTTGGCCGAGGTTGTCGCCGGATTGTCCGGGTCGACAGCGCTGTAAACGACATGCGCCGTCATCGCCATCGGCAGGTGATTGAGCGCCTTGAATGGAGCGAAATCGCGTCGCCGTAATGCGGCGAGCGGTGTATCGAC
>NZ_RZSC01000500.1:0-4473 GCF_003998155.1 Mesorhizobium sp. M1E.F.Ca.ET.063.01.1.1 | reverse complement strand
GTCCAGGCATAGACGTCGAGCGCGCCGGGCGCGGCGCGCCCCGCAACGCCGCGGTCCGACAGGTCGAAGCCGGCGCGGCCCATGTCGAGGAAGACGAAGTCGTTGTCGCCCTGCTTGGCCATCAGCACGGCCGGCACCATGCCACCTTCGCCGCGGGTGAGGCCAGGGTTGAAGACCGCGTGGCCCTCGGCGTCGGATGTCGCCGTGCCGAGGATCTCGTTGTTCTTTGCAAGCAGCGTCAGTTCGGCGCCGGCGATCGGCTTGGCGGAGCCGAGCGAACGGGCAAACACGTTGAGGCCGTCCTGGCCGGTGTAGGTGGACAAGCCGATGTCGGAAACGACGAACCACTGGGTGGCGCGTGAGTTGTAGTCGTCGCTCTTGTCGTCGACCGGCTGCGCGGTCAGCACATAGACGCCAGGCTTGCGCTGCGGGATCGCCTCGTCCACCGGGAAGGAGGTGGTGACCTCCTTGTTGAGGTCGTTGGCGATGTCCAGCGTGCCTTCCCAGACGGGCTCGCCCATCTGGTCGGAAATGGTGGAAATGTCATAGCCGTCGAGCTGATGCAGGAACTGATAGCCGGACAGAAGCTGCGCCAGCGACCGGTCGCCGATGCGATAGAGCTTCATCTTGGCGGCGTTCATGTTGACGGTGACGACCGGAATGCCGCGGCGGGCGCCGGCCGGCAGCACGAAGCTGTCGCCGGTGAAACGGGCGGACGGGGCGCGGTCCTGGACATAGATCGACAGCACGACCGGGGCGGCGATGGTCTCGCCGATCGCGGCCGGCAGGCCGGCACGGAAGGTCACGTCATAATGCTGGCCGTGTTCCAGTCCTTCGACGCAGATCTGCTTGTCCTTGGCCTCGACGGCCTTGGGCGCGGCATTGTCGACGGTGACGAACTGCGAATAGTCGACGCCGGTCTTGACCAGTTCCTCGGAAAACTGGGCGCAGATGCGCGGCGAAGAGGAATCGGCATCAACCGTGTGTTCGATAACGCGGAAACCCTTTCGCGCCTTGAGGTCGGCATAGTCGGCCTGCACGGCGGGCGAGTTCACCAGCGCAAGGCTTGCCTCATAGGCCTGGATGGCCGGCCGGAAGAGGTCGCGCTTGTCGAGGCCGGCGGCAAGCAGGGCCAGCGCCTCGGCGCGGGTCTTTGCGGTGCGCACCAGCTTATAGGCGTTGAAGGCGGCCGAGGTGACGTTTGCCGGCAAGGTCGATGGCTCCGAGGTGTTCGAAGCCGGCTGCACGCCGAGCGTTTCGCGCGCCAGCGCCAGCCAGAGCGCGCCGTCGTCCGGCAGGACGGACAGCGCGGCCTGGTATTTCTGCATGGCGAGACGATGGTCGCCGGTCAGCGCCGCCTGCTCGGCCGCGGCCTGGAGCGCTGCCAGCCCTTCAGTGGGCTTGTCATAGGCCGGATCGGTCAGCTTGTTGCGGAACTGCTGGGCCTGGTCGGCCATCCAGTTGGGGAAGAAGGCAAGCGCAGGCGGGGCGCCGATATCGGGGTCGCCATCGACATTGGCGATCTTGCCGGCGACGGCGCCGCTGAACGGTTTCAACTGGTTATAGTCGGATTTGAGAAAGCACCATTTGGCCTTGGTGTTGTAGGTGAAGGCGCGGCAGGCAGGGTCGCCGAGGCATGTAGTCTTGCACTGGTCGAGGCTGACATTCTGGTCCGACCTCAGGTCGAAGCCGAAATAGTCGGAATTGTCGGTCGTCACGATTCGCCGGGCTTCGGCCGCAAGTGCCGCGCCGCCCGATGCGAGGAAGATGGGGGCGAAAAAGATAAGGAGAAGGAAAGAGAGACCACGAGCCGCGCGCATTGCCATATCACCCTCCCGACATTGCAGCGTCCGGGCATGATCAAGCATCAAGCGGGCTTGTCAACGCCGGAACGCGGCAGGTTTTCAACCGGCCAACGGTTTCCATTCCGGCCAAAGGCCGGTATTTCGACAGAACCTCTATGAGATGGATCACACATTCTTGCGAAGGTGCAAAAGGTGTGAATTCCAAGCCCGGTCCATTTCAGACAATTGGATTGTGGCCCCTTTACGAGCGTTTCAGAACTTCATTCCAATTTTAGTTTTGTCGACTAGGTTGAGTTAATGCCGGCGTGTGAAACGCAGATGTCAGGAGGGATCGCGCCAGGGCGCGGGCTTCCGCGCGTCCTGCTTTTGGCGTTTTTCTGCTCGGCCATGCTCGCCGGCGGAGCCCGGCCGGCGGCCGCCTTCGAGATATTCGGCATCAAGCTCTGGGGTTCATCCAAGGACGAGGACGCAGATATCGTCGATCCGCTGCGCTATTCGGTGACCATCGATGCGCCGGACGCCGACAAGGATCTGGTCGAGAAGCTCGAGAACGCCTCGGCGCTCAAAAACGACGAGGAACATCCGGTGTCGGGGTCGCTCGGCCTGATGGCAAAGGCGCGCAGCGACCGCGAGCAGCTCGTTGCCGCCCTTTACGCCGACGCCCGCTACGAAGGCGTCGTCACCATCACCATCCAGGGCAAGTCCATAGACGAACTGCCGCCGGACGCCGAATTCACGGGGCCGCAGCC
Organism: Mesorhizobium sp. M1E.F.Ca.ET.063.01.1.1; assembly: GCF_003998155.1. NCBI lineage: Bacteria > Pseudomonadati > Pseudomonadota > Alphaproteobacteria > Hyphomicrobiales > Phyllobacteriaceae > Mesorhizobium > Mesorhizobium sp. M1E.F.Ca.ET.063.01.1.1. Next base: position 1,919 of record NZ_RZSC01000500.1, on the reverse strand, counting down.
CATCCCGGTGGTGGTCAGCATCGCCGCCGGGCCGAAATTCACGCTGGGCGACATCAGGCTGAAAGGCGACGCGGCCGGCCTGGCGAGCGCCGATTTCGGCTTGATCGCGGGCGGTGATGCCGGATCGGGAGCCGTGCTCAAGGGTGAGGCGGCAATCGTACGGGCGCTTAAGGAAGAGGGCAGGCCGCTCGCCAAGGTGACGGATCGCGAGATCGTCGCCGATCACGCAACCTCGACGCTCGACGTCACGCTGACCGTGGCGGCCGGCCCTGTCGCCGGCTATGGCGACACCATTGTCGAGGGCACGGAGAAGGTCGATCGCGACTTCACCGAATACATGACCGGTCTCAAGCGGGGTCAGCAATATTCGCCGCAAGAGATTGACGATGCTCGTGATCGGCTGCTCGGGCTCGAGGTTTTCAACAGCGTGACCATCAAGGAAGGCGACAGCCTCGATGGCCAGGGCAATATTCCGATCGACGTGCAGGTCAGCGAGCGCAAGCCGCGCTTTTTCGGCATTGGCGGGACATTTTCCAATACGGAAGGGCTGGGGCTCGAAGGCTATTGGGGCCATCGCAACCTATTCGGCCAGGCGGAGAAGCTGCGCATCGACGGCTCCATCAGCGGCATCGGCAGCAACAGCTTTTCCGCGCTGAACTACAATGCCGGCGTCATGTTCGAGAAACCGGGCGTGCTCGGGCCGACATCGAAGTTCTTCACCGGCATCAAGACGGTGTTCGAACACCCTGATGCCTATGACCATTTCTCGGTCAAGGGCAACATCGGCGTCTCCTACGACCTCGACAAGAGGCAGAGGGTCTCGGCGGAGTTCGCGCTCGACTATTCGCGGATCACCGACACCTTCGGCAAGCACACCTATCTGATCGCCAGTGTTCCGCTGCAATATGTCTATGACAGCCGCGACAACAAGCTCAATCCGACCAGGGGTTTCCGGGCGCTGGCCTATGCCGAGCCAAGCTACGATATCCTGAACGGTGCGACCTTCCTCAAGCTGAAAGGCGAAGGCTCCGCCTACCAGTCGCTCGACACGGCGAGCAAATTCGTTCTCGCCGAACGCGCCACGCTCGGGTCCATCGTCGGCACCGGCCTGCAGAATGTCCCGGCCGACCGGCGCTTCTATTCCGGCGGCGGCGGCTCGGTGCGCGGCTATGCCTATCAGGGCATCGGCCCGAAGGACATCGACGGCCAGCCGATCGGCGGCCTGTCCTTCTTCGAGACCTCGGTCGAGATGCGCATTGCCATCACCGACACGATCGGCATCGTGCCTTTCGTCGATGCCGGCACGGTCTCGACGAAATCCTTTCCCGATTTCTCGGACGTCAAGGTCGGCGCCGGCGTCGGCTTGCGCTATCTTACGCCATTCGGACCGCTGCGCATCGATGCCGCCGTGCCGCTCAACCGCGATCCGAGCGATCCGCATTTCGGCATCTATGCCGGCATCGGCCAGGCGTTCTGACGATGAAGATCTTCTGGCGCATCCTTCGCATTTGCCTCTACGCGCTGCTCCTGCTGCTGGTGGCGGTGATTGGCGCGCTCGTCGTGTTGACCGGCACTGAAGGCGGCCGGCAAAATCTCGCCGGCCTGATTTCAAAAATGGCCTCGACCGAGGATCGCAAGGTCACCGTCAGCGGCATCGAAGGCATCTGGTCCGGCGCGCTGCGGCTGGATCACGTCGTGCTGGAGGATCGCGCCGGGCCTTGGCTGGTGGCGCGCAAGGTGGCGCTCGACTGGTCGCCGACGGCGCTCTTGTCACGCAATTTCAACGCCGACCGCATCGGAGCCGAGCGCATCGAGCTGGCGCGGCTGCCGCAAGCCAGCCAACAGCCGTCGCAAGGCGGCTCGACCAGCCTGCCGGTCTCGATCGACGTCAGAGAGATCGACCTGCCGGAGATCGCGCT
>NZ_RZSC01000004.1:0-49085 GCF_003998155.1 Mesorhizobium sp. M1E.F.Ca.ET.063.01.1.1 | reverse complement strand
GTGCGGCCGAGCGCGATGGCGCCCGAGGAGACGACGAGCACCTCCGCGCCGGCTTTGGCTAGCGCCGCGATGTCGTCGGCCAAAGAGGTCAGCCAGTCGCGCTTCAGCCCGCTCGTGCGGTCGACCAGCAGTGCCGAGCCAATCTTCACGGTGATGCGCCGATATGATTTCAGCGATTTCATGGGTTTTGCTGCCAGCGCGTGTCGACGGGAGCGGGAACGGCGTCGCGTGCTTTGGCGACCACGGCCATCAGTGCGCGCTGAACCGCCTCGACGCCTTCGCCGGTGACGGCCGACAACAGCATCGGCGCGCGGCCGGCGGCGCGCTTCAGCGACGCCGCCTTCTTCTTGCGGGCATCCGCGTCGAGGATATCGACCTGGGAAAGCGCGACGATCTCGACCTTGTCGGTCAGCTCATGACCATAGGCCTCCAGCTCGCCGCGCACGGTCTTGTAGGCTTTGCCTGGATTCTCCTCCAGCGCCGAGACGAGGTGGAGAAGCACGCGCGTGCGCTCGACATGGCCGAGGAAGCGGTCGCCGATGCCGACGCCCTCATGCGCGCCCTCGATCAGGCCTGGAATGTCGGCCAGCACGAATTCGCGGCCGTCGATGCGGGCGACGCCGAGGCCGGGATAGAGCGTGGTGAACGGATAATCGGCGATCTTCGGCTTGGCCGCGGTGACGGCGGCGAGGAAGGTCGACTTGCCGGCATTGGGCATGCCGACGAGGCCGGCGTCGGCGATCAGCTTCAGCCGAAGCCAGATGCTGAGCTCCTCGCCCGGCTGTCCCGGATTGGCGCGGCGCGGCGCCTGGTTGGTCGAGGTCTTGAAATGCTGGTTGCCGAAGCCGCCATTGCCGCCCTTGGCGAGCAGGAAGCGCTGGCCGACCTCGGTCAGGTCGCAGATCAGCGTCTCGTTGTCCTCGGCAAACACCTGGGTGCCGGCCGGTACCTTGAGCGTCACGTCGGCGCCCTTGGCGCCGGTCATGTTGCGGCCCATGCCGTGCATGCCGGTCTTGGCTTTGAAATGCTGCTGGTAGCGATAGTCGATCAGCGTGTTCAGCCCGTCGACCGCCTCGGCCCATACATCGCCGCCGCGGCCGCCGTCGCCGCCGTCCGGACCGCCGAACTCGATGAATTTCTCGCGGCGGAACGACACCGAACCGGCGCCGCCGTCGCCGGAACGGATGTAAACTCGGGCTTGATCGAGGAATTTCATCGGAATTTTTCAGGTTTCTGCTGATTGCCTTGCGCGATTGCTCTAAACCAAGGCGGGGCCAAGGGCGAGGCTGTTTTGTGACGAAAGCGCCGGCACAAGCTTTTGCACGCACCACGAACGCGTTGGCACTGCCCGCTTGCGATTGATCCCGCGCGACGATCGCTTCCGGTTTTCGCGGTTCCGCGTTGGTGTTGGAGTACCGGAATGCAGCTCGTCACCTACAACATCCAGTACGGCATCGGCCTTGACGGCAAATACGATGTCGGCCGCATTGCCGACGCCGTGCGCGGCGCCGATGTCATCGCCCTGCAGGAGGTGACCCGCAACAACCCGCGCAACGGCGATCGCGACATGGTGGCCGAGATCGGCGAGGCACTGCCGGATTACTTCGCTGCCTACGGCAGCAATTTCGAGGTCAATGTCGGCTCGCGCCTCGACACCGGCCGCGCCGTCACCCGCACCTTCCAGCTCGGCAACATGGTGCTGTCGAAGACGCCCATTCATCTGTCGCGCAATCTCCTTTTGCCGCGCAGCCGCAGCCTCGAGGCGATGAACTTCCAGCGCGGCGCGCTCGAGGCGCTGATCGAGACGCCGCTCGGCTTCGTCCGCTTCTATTCCACCCATCTCGACCACCGCAGCCCGGTCGAGCGCCAGAGCCAGATCCGCTTCCTGCGCCAGCGCCTGTTGAACTACGCGCTGGAAGGCGGCGGCCTTTCCGGCATTCCCGAGATCGGCCTGCCGGACCTGCCCTATCCGGAGGCCTTCATCGTCATGGGAGACTTCAACATGCTGCCCGGATCGCCCGAATATGTCGAACTCGCCGGCCGCGCGGACCATGAATTCGGCATGCCGCTGACCGCCGATCTCGCCGTCGACGCCGCCCAGCGCCTTGGCGCTTCCGGCCTCGTCACCTCTGTCGATCCAAAGCGGCCCGACGATGCCAGCCGCTACAAATGCATCGACTACGTCTTCACCAGCGCTTCGCTGGCCAAATCGCTGAAGCGCCTCTGGGTCGACCGGCAGGCGGTCGGCTCCGATCATCTGCCGGTCTGGGTCGAAATGGGCTGACCTTTGACCTTGGTTCGAGGCCCGGCGCCTAGAAATGCACCCAGTTGCGTAGGCTCGTCCACGTCTTGCGATCCAGCCGGTAGCGCTCGACAGGCACCTGGCCGGCGACGATCGAATTCAGCATCCCCTGGCCGGCATACTGGAAACCGCACTTGTGGATGACCCGGCGCGAGGCCGGATTGATGACCCTGGTCGAGGCATGCAGGACCTGGATCGAGGTTCTCTGGAAGGCGAGATCGACCAGCGCGTGCGCGGCTTCCGTCGCATAGCCGCGCTTCCAGTAGGGCTCGCCGATCCAGTAGCCGAGCTCCAGCCCGCGATCGGTGGTGTTGAGCCCCGCGCAGCCGACGAAGGTTCCGGTTCCGGCCAGCGTCAGCGCATAGACGATGCCGGCGCGGCGTGACGAAGCCATGGCAAGGAAGGCTCTGGCTTCGGCCTCGCCGTAAGGATGCGGCATACGGGCCAGCATTTCGGCGACGTGGCGGTTGTCGGCGAGCGCCATCAATTGCTCGAGATCGTTCTCGCGCGGCGCGCGCATGACCAGGCGCTCGGTGGTGAGCACCGGGCAGTCTATCGCGTAACTTTCGTCGTCGGTGTCTTCCGCTTCGGCAACCATTTTAGTCCTCCAGGGCATAAGAAAAATAAAAAGGAGAGATGGAAGCCCATCTCTCCTGATCCTTTTCCTGGCCTGGCCAGACACCGGTTCCCGAGATGGGCGCCGGTGTTATGGTGCGGAACCGGCTACTCCGCTGCTTTGGTGATCGGGTTTACCGAGACGTAGGTTCGGCCGTTGGCTTTCTTGTTGAAGGCGACTGCGCCTGCTTCGAGTGCGAAAAGGGTGTGGTCCGTGCCCATGCCGACGTTGGTGCCCGGATGCCATTGCGTGCCGCGCTGACGAATGATGATGTTGCCGGCAACGACGGCTTCGCCGCCGAACTTCTTCACGCCGAGCCGCTTGGAGTGCGAGTCGCGACCGTTGCGCGACGAACCGCCAGCTTTCTTGTGTGCCATCTAACTAACTCCGATGCGCCGTGAGGCGCTTGAATTGTCTTATGAACGCGTTCGCGTTCCGTTTCAAGTCGTGCCGGCGACGATTGTCGCCGGTCGTCTTACTTCTTCGCCAGCTCCTTGGCCTGCTCGCGCCAGTCCTTGATCTGGTCGGCGCTGAACGGCATGTGCTCGTCGATCTTGGCGACATCCTTGTCGGTCAGCTTGGCGAGCTGCGCGAAGGTGACGATGCCCTGCTCGGCGAGGTCCTTCGCCGCGACCGGGCCGATGCCCTTGATGACGGTGAGGTCATCCGGCTCGCCCTTCGGCGCCTTGAACAGCGGCGCGGCCTTGGCCTCTTCGCCGGAAGCAGCCTCTGCCTTGGCTTCCTTCTTGGCCTTGGCCTCCTTCGGCGCGGCTTCAGCCTTCGCCTCGGCGGCGACTTCAGCCTTGGCTTCCGGCGCCTTGGCCTCCGGCTTCGCGGCGGCCTTCTTCGCCGGCTTGGCGCCGCCCAGCAGGATCTCGGAGATCCGCACGGTGGTCAGAAGCTGGCGGTGGCCGATCTTGCGGCGCGAATTCTGGCGGCGGCGCTTCTTGAAAGCGATGACCGTGCGGTTCTTGCCCTGCTCGACGACTTCCGCCGTGACCATGGCGCCGTCGACGAACGGCGCGCCGAAGGTGACATTCTCGCCCTCGCCATGCGCGAGCACATTGCCGATCTCGACGATATCGCCGACCTTGGCTTCGACTTTCTCGATCTTCAAGAGATCGTTGGCGGCGACGCGATACTGCTTGCCGCCCGTTTTGATGACTGCGAACATTTTTTGCCTTTCGCTGTTCGGTCGGCCTTGATGAACCGCCTCGAGCGGTTCGGCCGTCTTTTTGTCAGTCTGCGGGTTCAAAAAACAAGCGGCGCGGAGAAACCCCCACGCCGAATGCGGGCTGTCCCTAACCGAAGGTTGCGCGGAAGTCAAGGCGAGCGGGCCTTGCCCTCGCCGACCCGGAGCGACATCGCCGGCAAGGCTGGTCTGCCGCGTCGGCGGTCGCTTCCCGAAGAAGCGGGAAATCGGTCGAATAGGGCCTTGTAACTGCAGCGGTCAGCCGTTATCTAGTGCGCCGCGCCGGCAACGGCCGACCATGACCTCGCGGAGAGGTGGCAGAGTGGTCGAATGCACCGCACTCGAAATGCGGCATACTCGCAAGGGTATCGGGGGTTCGAATCCCTCCCTCTCCGCCATTTAGCTTCCATAATAATCGTTTCCTTTCAAAAGCTTCCTTGTTGCGCTTGACCAGCGCGAAGCGAAACTTATCTTAGACTGTGTAACAAACTGTGTAACATTAGAGAAAGATAATGCGACGTTCCGCAGCGCCAAAGCCGCATAAACGTGAAGGCATCTGGTATCTCGTCCGCAGGGTGCCGAAGGAATTCGCGGCGTTTGATCGCCGCTGCCTAGTACGCATTTCCACGGGCGTCGCCGTGGCTGACGATCCCCGCGGTGTACGGGCGCGAGATGCAGTGCAAAGCCTCGGCGCGGGGCTGGAGGCGTATTGGCGTAGACTGCGGGAAGGCCAATCCGCCGAGGCGGGGCTGCGTTTCGAAGCCGCGAGGAAGCGCGCGCGGTCATTTGGATTGGCCTATCGCTCTAACGAGGAACTAGCAGCGGGGCCGCTCGACGAACTCATGGCCCGTATCAAGCTGCTCCTCGACAAAAAATCGATCGAGGACGCGCAGGACGTCTCGGCCGTCATGGGTGGGGAGAAGCGGCCAGCGGTCCGCCTGAGCGGTCTTATCAAGGAATTCGAGACGATCGAGCAACAGAACTTGCTGACCATGTCGCCTAACCAAATCAAGAAATGGCGTAACCCCAAAAAGCGCGCAGTTGCCAATCTGGTTGGAGTCATTGGCGACAAGGAGATCGCAAGCCTCACTCGGGACGACGCAATCGCGTTCCGCGAGTGGTGGCAAAAGCGGATCGTTGAGGATGGACTTGATATCGGTACGGCCAACAAGGACATCGGCCATGTTTCGAAAATGCTGCGCGTCGTCGATCTGACTCACCAGCTCAAGCTGGAGCCGGTTTTTCGAAACCTGCGTCTTTCCGGCGCCGTCCCCGGGCAACGCGCTGCGTTCACAGCGGAGTTCATTCAGGAGAAGATACTCGCTGAAGGCGCGCTCGACGGACTCAATGACGAAGCCCGCCATCTAATCTATGTGATTGCCGATACCGGACTCAGGCTTTCTGAAGCGGCAAACCTCACCACCGAAACAATCCACCTCGATCAAGAAATCCCGCATGTGCGGGTGCGCCCCAATGGCCGTCGCTTGAAGACCGGTCATTCAGCCCGTGACATTCCCTTGGTTGGCGGCGCACTTGCAGCCATCAAGCTCCATCCGGACGGCTTTCCTCGTTATCGCGACAAGGCCGCGTCACTTTCAGCGCTCGTCAACAAGGTGCTCGCCAGCAAGGAACTTCTGCCGACTTCCGAGCATAGTCTTTATAGCCTGCGACACACTTTCGAGGACCGGCTGACGGCAGTTGAGGCGCCGGAGAAGGTAATTGCTTCTCTGATGGGCCACAAATGGATCCGGCCCAAATACGGCGCGGGACCTTCGTTAGCGCAAAAGCGCGAGTGGCTTCAAAAAATCGCTTTTACCCCGCCCGGGCGAATGTGATTGCGGCGCCATCCAGGCCTTGAGAACCAACCTCACGGCTCCAGCTGTCCGAGCCATTTAGGTTGAGCGTGGCCAGCACGCGCTGCGCTCGCTCGCGATTTCCGAGCTTCCGCCGCATTTGTTCGACCTCGTATTCCAGCCTTTCGAAGGTCGGTATATAGGCATCTCCATGCCGGATGACCAAGTAGGCGGCAACAGCTAGACAGCATTCTAGCTCCGTGGCCGATGGATCGGAAAAAGGGGCGACGCCATACCAAGACGAGCAACGCCTCTCGAGGGCTTCCGAACTAGGCAAACGGCCAGCATGTGGCATGGGATACAAACCTATGCCTGATCGACGAACCTAAAGTGCTCACGAAGCTTGACCGGTACGCGGGCCATCGGAGGGTTCTGCCTAAAACCGCCAAAAATTTTGAAACACCCATTCATCCGGCTCGAATTCAAAGGGATCGGCGATTTTTGGGTTATGGCTTGCAAGCATAGTTCAGCCCAGACAAGAACGCCTGATATCTTGTCGTTCACTGTCACCCTGCCAAATATGGTGCCGGTGACAACGGCAGTTTGGCGAGCAGAAGAATTCCCGAGACTGAGACGTTCTACGGCTTGGCCCATGTTCGCGCTCCTCCTCGATTGGAGACAGGATGGGCCATATGGAAGCGAATAAAAGGAGGTTGGTGACGAGTCTCGGTAGTGGAGTAGAAACGGGTGGAAAAGCTTGCGCTATTCGCCGTCGGCGCCGCTAAGCGCATTTGAGAGAAGGGGCAACGATCGCCAAGAGATGACGTCCGATCGCAAGCCGGCTAGAAATGCGACAGTGACGCGCCTTTTTTGGCACGACCTTAGCACCCGATCGGGCCTCAGCTGGTCGTCGTTGCGCAGCCGATCGGGTGCGATTTTTATAAAGCTCTCTTGGCTTTAGCTTTGAGAGCCCGTCATCGAGACAAATGCAAGGGAACGGTCCCGCCCCCTGGGGACATTCGACATGCCGTGGCAGCTTCCTATGGTGAGCCAGCGCATTCCGATACACGTTTTCCGCGCTCTACCGTTGCTCCAGCACCTGTGCTGAGGCTGAGCGCTTGATCAGGACCCGACCGCTGCTGTTGCGGGATGGTGACTGGGTTGAGGTCGCGAAAACCTTGACCGCGGGTACGTTGTTCATCCAGATGAGCGCTGAGCCGAGAAGCAGCCAAGAACGCTTCCCGTAATCGAATCCTACGGGAACCGCGAAACCAGCGTCCAAGGGACGCAATTCTCCGACGTCGTTCACTCAAGCTCATCTCGCAACTTGAACGCTTGTATGAAGCCGCTGCATGTGCGCCGGTGGACCGGATTGCTGCTATCCAAACCACGTGCTCAGTTTCGCCCCCGTAATAACTCTACCGTCCGAAACGGCTTTCGCGCGTCAGGTCCACCCCACATGAAAGTTCCGCGAGCAGCACGGACGGAGAGGCCGGTCACAACTCCTTCGCGTGCTCTTTTACTACCGAATCAAGTGCCAAATGGAGAGGCACTGCCTTAGAGAACAGGAAGCCCTGCGCGGTTCTGCAGCCAAGCTTGTACAGAGTTTGCCGATCTGCCTCTGTTTCAACGCCCTCGGCCATGACCTCGATCCCGAGCGTCCTACCAAGGTCAATCACCGCTTTGACAAGCAGCCGATTCTCCCGGGACTTGGCTAAGCCGCGAATGAAGCCCTGATCTATTTTCACTTTCCTGATCCGACTGTCCTTGAGCGATGCCAACGTCGAAAAACCGGTGCCGAAGTCCTCGAGCGCGATAGAAATGCCAGCATGTGAAAGCTGGCCGAGCTTTTCATCCACTCTGTCCGGATCCACTGGGGCTTCTTCGGTAATCTCGATGTCGAACATCGTTGCAGGGAGGTCTTTTGCCGCCAGACCATTAAGAATCATCTCGTCAATATCGCCAGCTTCCAACTCGCGCGGTGAAACATTCATCGCCACACGAACATCACGACGGTCAGCTTTGACCAAGCCCTCGATAAGAGCGCAACAGTCGGCGAATACCGTTTGAGTTAGCAGCTGAAGCATTCCAGTTTCGCGTGCCGCTGTCATGATCTCGGGCGGAGAAATGGGACCGTGAAGCGGGTGAGACCATCTTAGCAAGGCTTCAAAACCGACGACGCTTCAGTTTCGAGTCTTACGATTGGCTGAAACCAAGCGACCAAGCTTCTCATCGTTATCGCCGAATGAAGATCGCGTTCGATTGACTGGCGGCGTTGCAGTTCCCGGGCTAGCTCGGCACCGAACAGACAAAATTCATTCCTGCCGCGGCGCTTAGCTGTGTAAAGGGCGATGTCGGCCCGCAACAACATTTCCGTCAGTCCGGGGTTTTCAGCCAAGTAGATTCCTATAGACGCTCCAATGCGGACGGATGCGATCCCAGGATAGGGGCGAGCAAGCTTGGCTATGAGATTGGACGCGAGATTGGTGGGAGAAGGAGAATTCTTTCGCGAAGAAAAAACCAGCACGAATTCATCCCCACCGATGCGGGCGAGCGTTGAGCCCTCCGGTGCTTCTTCCTCTATTCGGCGGGCGATCCTGGCAAGCAGCTCGTCACCCGTTCTGTGACCGTAGGTACCGTTGACAGATTTGAACCCGTCCAGATCAATCAGCATGGCCACAAAGGGTCCATCGGTGTTCTCAAACTGATCGATTGCATGTTCGAGGCCCCGCCTGTTGAGGAGCGCGGTAAGATGGTCCTCCCTGGAATTGCGCTCCATTTCCGCGGCAAGCCGCTCGGCTTGATGTCTCAGGCGGCTCGCGTCACGGAAGCGCGCTTGTCCAACGAACGAGGATCGAACCAGGCCGCCCTCGAAAAGCAGGACGGCAAAAGCCAGAATGTAGTTTTCCGGGGCTCCCTTCGTCAGCAAACATGCGGCGGCAATGAGGAGTGGCGGTGTGATGAAGCATATCGCTGCCGCAGCATATGAGCTGCCGTACGTGACCGCGCCAGCTGAAATGCCCGCCAGAATTATTAGATGCAGCGATGCTTGAGACGTCGTGTATCCAGCCGTTAGGATGGCAAGGAATGACCAGGTGAATCCCGCCAGAAGAGCAAGCCTGCCAAACCAGCGAAGCCGCAGCCAAACCCGTGTCAGATCATCCTGGACTCCGGGTTCCTTCAGCTGATGACGGGCGAGTGCAAGGCGGGCGGCATTTATCGCATTAACGACCGAAAACCAGGCCGCGCCAGCAAGACCGTTCCCGGAAAGGGCCTGCACGGTCAAAATCAGCCCGGACAGCACAATGCTTATCGGCATTGAGACGAAAAGGCCTGCCCTCAGATCAGCGAGCTGGTCCTGAAGGATTCTCGCCTCCAGCGGATCTTCTTTTCCAAGGCTGGACGGGTCAGCTTGCTTACTCCTGCTTGTCCGCAGCCTATGCAGCCCCCCTGAAGGACGGGTTAATTCTTCAATCGGAGATCAGCGTCGGGGAGCAGGATTACTCCGGTGCATCATGCACTCTCTCCCATCGCTCGCCCAGCACGCGCAAAAATGCGACTGCTGGTGCAGTATCACCGCTGGAGCTCCGCCGATATCCCATGCCGGACAAGGGGAACATGTTGGGCAAAGCGAAGCCCCAGATGCCTTGCAAGCCGTGCCGCCAGGTGGTCTCTGGAGTAGAGTCCAATCAATATGTTCGTTGCATGGTAGAGCGGCGCCGCCGACAGGCGCAGCCGCCTTTCGTATATATGCAGCATGTCGGGGTCGCCAACATTGCGGCCGTCGCGGCACGCAGTCATGATTCCACGGGCGAGTTGCTTCTGGCTGCTGAGACCGATGTTGAATCCGTGAGCGGTCACCGGGTGCATGCCGATGGCAGCGTCGCCGATGAGTGCGGCGCTCGGCGCCCGGAATTTGTGCGCCCAGGTCGTGACCAGCGGATAGGTGTGGCGCTTGCTTGCCAAGGTCATTTTTCCAAGGCGCCCTCGACACCGTTTCGTCAACTCCGACAGGAACAAATCATCATCGAAGGCAAGCAGTCTATAGGCCTCGTTTGAGCGCAATGTGAGCAGCAGCGACGACATGCCCTCCGCGAGGGGCAACATCGCTATCGTCTGATGGTGATCGAACCATTCGATGGCGATCTGGTGGTGGGCGCGCTCGTGCCTCACTCGGCAAATCAGCATCGAGTGGCCAAGCCGGTTGATATCGGCGCCGATGCCTAGCAGATCACGCGTGGCGGACAAACGCGAATCCGCGGCAACAACCAGCCGAGCAGTTAAACGCGCGCCATTAGAGAGCGTTACGACTGCTCCTTCTTGGCTGTTTGTTGCATCGACGACCGAGTGGCCGCACAACAGCCGGGCGCGATCCTGCAAGCGGACGATTTTGAACAGCGCCTCGCGGATCCGGCAATTTGGAACCAAAACCCCCAGCGGTTCTCCAGAGTTGCTGGGAGGATCGAAACGAAGAGCGAATGCGCTCGAGCCGTTGAGCACGCGCGCGCCTTGAAGTGCTGATTTGTCCGAAGCCGGGATGACATCCCAGGCGCCGAGCTCGCGAAGGGTTCTGATCGAAGCGTTGGTCAGCGCGATTTCGCGACCATCGAAAGCCGGATTCGCCAGACTATCGAATGTGTTCTGTTCAACAACTGCCACCTTGAGTTCGCTTTGGGCAAGCGACGCAGCGAACGAAAGGCCGACCGGGCCGGCTCCAACGACAACGATGTCAAAATTATCGTCAGAGCCCATCAGCGTGCCGCCATCCGGTCGCCTATCCTCGTGTAACGGTGGAACTGAGCCGAGTGACATGAGCTCCGTGGCCGCCGCATTGCCTAAAGGCGCTGGGCCGGGAGATTCGCATCGATCGGCAACGAAGCACTCAAAGCGCTCAGAGGTGGATGCGGCTAACCGATCCCGCCCTTTGGCCGCGCAGCCGCGCAGATCGCCGCCAGCAAGCGAGACACTCGCGACGCTGGTCAGCCACGGCCGCGCCGCATCGATCGCCACATTCCACCTGGAACCCTTGCGCATACTACTCACGCTCCACGACGTCGAAGCGGGCTCTCTTGCGAGGGTATCGAACGTAGCGCTCTCTCTCGTCATCCCAGCCAAGGTAGCGGAAACTTTTATCCACGACCGCGCATATCTCATCAAGAACCTGCTGCATGGCTTCGATGTCGATGTCCTTGCAATTCAGTCGCCGATAGAGCAAAGCCCACGCGGCGACATAGTCGTCGAAATAGCGCGCGTCACTCGAACCAATGATCAACTTCGGACGGTTGATCGATCTCGAAAACGCACGTCCCAACCCCGATGATGCTCCGCAGCACGTTGACATCACGAGGATCTTCGGCGCTGGATGCGAGCCCTGGAACATTTCTACGAAGTCAGCCCAAAGAAGGCCACTTTCGACGCACACAACCCATCAAAGGCGAAAGCTGTTGATCGGCCCCCGTGTCCGCGCAGCCACGCGGATGGTCAGCCAGCAAGCGAGATACACACGACGCCGGTCAGCTAATGGCTGCGCCGTAAGCACAAGGCATGGCCGACCACACGACAGAAAACCCAGAACCGTGAAGGTGCTGATAATGACGACCAATCTTTCCGTAAGTCATGCATTTCTCCGTCGAAGACTGGTCAATAGAACACACCGATGAGTATGACCCTGATCTGGATCAGCCAGACATGACCAATCGGCACTGGCGGTTCACGGTCAGGTGATCGACCGTGACGTTCCACTTTGGAACCCGTGCGCACATGGCCAAGCTCTCGTCCGGCCACGCGAGGTACTCTCGTGGCATCAGCCGCCTCATACTGGGTGCAATGGGAGGCAGTCCTTCGCACGACAGAGGCTTTTCACAAATGTAGTGTGCAGCTTAGGTCAAGATGGTCATGGAGCATGGAGCATGGAGCATGGACAGCTTGTTCCCGACCGAGCCGGCTCGACTGACGAGCGCGATCCGCGCATCTTATGCACAGCGGATTGAAATCAGCGTTCCGGTTTGTCGTCCCGATCAATTAGTATCCGCTCGGCGGCTCCGTCGAGATCTTCGTATTGACCGCTTCGCAATGCCCAGACGAAGCCGGACACACCCAGTGCACCCAGAAAAAGGGCCACTGGTATGAGATAGAGCAACGTCGTCACGAGGATTATGCCGAATAGCTGACTGCGGAGCGTCCGACTTTTTGAATAACTTGCAGCGTCGCATTCGCCCCGAAGCCGTGCAAGCGCAATGCGTTTCCAATAACAAGCACCGATGAGGCAGACATGGCAATCGCCGCTAACAAAGGCGTGGCGTGCCCGAGGATGGCGATTGGTACTGCCACCGCATTGTAGACGATCGCAATCGCGATGTTCTGGCGGATCAGGTGTCCCGCCTTGCGCGAGACGTCCAGCGCGAGAGGCACTGCCAGAAGGCTTTCGCGCAGGAATACGAAGTCGGCGGCATTGCGGCCAATGTCGGCGGCGGTAGCTGGAGCGATCGAGACATGCGCCGCGCTGAGCGCCGGCGTGTCGTTGAGGCCGTCGCCAACCATCAGAACCTTGTGTCCGTCTTTCGCCAGGGTCTCGATGCGCTCGACCTTGCCGGATGGCAGCAGGCACGGAACGAAGTCCTTGACACCCAGCATTTCTGCGACTTCACCGCAGGCACCCGCAGTATCGCCCGACAGCATTTCCACTGACACCCCGGCATGGCTCAATTGCCCGATCGCCGCCTTGGCGTCTGCGCGCAGCGCGTCCTCAAAATCGAAGGTCGCGACAATGAACCCGTCTTTTGTCAGCACGGTTCCGCCATGTTTGCCTTCACCACCGGTCCGGGCTCTCCATCCAGCCCATCCGCGTCGGCCTAGCCGCCAGGTGCTTCCGGCTCCAGTGGCTTCGATTCCAAACCCTGGATGCTCGGTGACGGCATCAAATTTGTACTGCCCGCCGGGATGGGCAAAACCGGCTATGGCCTTTGAAAAAGGATGGCGGGAATGCGTAGCCATGTCTCCCGCGACTGCCAGCATGGCCGGATCGATCGACGATGCATTGACCAGCCGGGGCTGGCCGAGCGTGAGCGTTCCGGTCTTGTCGAACACCGCTGTATCAATCGTCGCCAGGCGCTCCATGGCAGAACCGTCCTTTACCATGATGCCGTTCTCAAACAGGCGCCGCGCGGCGACCACCTGAACGATCGGTACGGCGAGGCCGAGCGCGCACGGGCAGGTGATGATCAGAACGGCAATGGCGATGGTTATCGCCCGGTGCCAGTCGCCGGTCACCGCCATCCAGCCAAGGAACGTCGCGAAGGCTGTGAGATGAACCACCGGGGCATAGAGCGCTGAAACGCGATCGGCGATCCGGCGATAATGCGCGCGGCCGCCCTCTGCGGCTTCCATAAGACGAACCATTTCCGCCAGAAACGAATCCTTCGCGGCGGCTGTCGCCTCAATCGTCAGCGGGCCGGTAAGATTGAGCACGCCGGCCTGAACTGCTTCGCCCGGCGCCACGTTTTTCGGCGTGCTTTCGCCTGAGGCCAGCGAGCAGTCGAGATCCGACGTTCCCTGGATGATCTTGCCGTCGACGGGGATCCTCTCACCGGCTGCGATCAACAACCGCATGCCTGGTTCGATCTCGCCGACCGGCAAATAGTCGCGCGCGCCGTCGCTGCGCAGCACCATGGCGCCATGTGCGGC
The DNA here is from genome assembly GCF_003998155.1 of Mesorhizobium sp. M1E.F.Ca.ET.063.01.1.1. Lineage (NCBI taxonomy): Bacteria > Pseudomonadati > Pseudomonadota > Alphaproteobacteria > Hyphomicrobiales > Phyllobacteriaceae > Mesorhizobium > Mesorhizobium sp. M1E.F.Ca.ET.063.01.1.1. Next base: position 35,499 of record NZ_RZSC01000004.1, on the reverse strand, counting down.
CAACTGGGACAGGCCTTTCACAGCGGTCCGGGCACGTTCGCGCATCACGTGATCCAACGTGCGGCCGATCAACAGGAAGAACAGCAGCGATACCGACGCGTCAAAATAGGCGTGATCGCCATGGTTGATCGTCTCGTAGAGGCTCATGGCGTAGGCGAGCGAAACACCGACCGCGATCGGCACGTCCATATTCATGCGGCCATGGCGCAAAGCATTCCAGGCCGAACGGAAGAAGATGCCGCCGGCGAAGGCGAGGGCAGGAATGGCGATCAGCGCCGAGACCCAGTGAAACAGGTCGCGGGTAGCACCTTCGGCGCCGGACCAGACCGAGACCGAAAGCAGCATGATGTTGCCCGCCGCAAAGCCGGCAACCGCGACCGCGCGGATCAAATCCGATAACGTCCTGTCCTTGTCGCCGACCTCGGAAGGGAAGAGATGCGCCTGGTAGCCTAGCCGCCCAAGCGCGACGACGAACGGTGGGACCTCGTCACCACGCCACCGGACAGAGACCCGTTTCGTCGACAGGTTGACGCGGGCGCTCTCGACGCGATCGAGCTTTCCCAGCGCCGTCTCGATCGTCTGGATGCAGCCTGCGCAATGAACCGTCGGTACTGAAAGATCGGTCTGGTGAAGATCATCGCCAAGCGATCGGCTCGCCAGCCTGATCTCCTGGCTGGACGGCAGGACCGATCCGGTGTTGACCAGATCAAGCGCCATTTCGGCGCCCGGTGCACAACAACTCATTGCAGCGCTCCATTGGAAATCATGATCCGGCGGACGTCGCGATACGGTTTGTCCAGACCGGCGTCGGCGTCGACTTCGACAATCCAGACGCCGTCCTTCGGCATGTGCTGGGCTGCGAATTCCTGGCCCGAGGCGGGTGCGAGGGTGACCGACTTGTCCTCCTTCTCGTACGCGGGATGGCGAAACAGCACCTTGACGCCGTGCAAGGGAACCGGCTTGCCGGCGACGTCGGCGAGGCCATAGCGAACTTCGCCCCATGCGATGGTCAGCTTGCCGGTCCAGCCAAGTGCTGCCTGCGCCCGTCCTTCCTCGGCCTTCTTGTTGAATTGCTGGCTCGCCACATAGGTGTTTTCGACGACGAGGCCAGTCCAGCTTGTGCTGGCGAGCGTTGCCATGGTCAGATTGACTGCGATGACCACGCCGAAAAAGGCCAGGATGATGACCAGCATGTGCCTGCCGGTGAATTCACGAGGCTTTTGTACATTGGCAGTCATCTGAGGGGCTCCGGCGCGTTGAAGGTGGCGGTGTACTCGTTCGACTCAAAGCTGGCTCTGTCCTCGACGCGGAACTTGAAGGTCTGTGCCGGAGCGCGGATCTGGTCCGCCGGCTGGCGAACGAAGACCCTCAGCATTTTCAGGCGGTCGGGTTCGACCGGAATGGCGAAGGAACGGCCTGCGGGGATGTCGTCGCCGACGACGACCATGTCAGCGCCTTCAAGGCCCTGCATGGTTACGACGATCGTCCTCGGCTCGGGGATCATGTTGAGCAGCTTGACGGTATAGCCATTGCGGATGGATCCGTCGGTCAGCGTGACGAACTGGGGATTGCGATCATGCAATACGTTCAGTTCGAGCCGATCGCGCGTCAGCAGCGAATAGAGCAGGCCGAGGCCGATCAGCGACCACAAGCCCATGTAGACGTAGGTGCGCGGCCGAAAGATCTTGCGGATGTGAAAATGCGCCACCTTGTCGGAGAACAGGCCATCAGCGGTCCTGATCAGCGATGGATTGACTGAGCTGGACCCGCCTGCAGTCGCCAGCATCATGTTGGCGTTGTAGTCGGAGAGCGTCGCATAGGCGATCAGCCCACGCTCCTTGCCGAGCTTGTCCATGACGCCGTCACAGGCGTCGATGCAGAGCGCGCAAGTGATGCATTCGAGCTGCTGGCCGTCGCGAATGTCTATCCCCATCGGGCAGACCGCGACACAGGCATTGCAGTCGACGCAGTCGCCCACGGGCTGGCCTGCGGCCAGCACCTTCTTGGCGTGGCGCGAACGCGGTTCGCCGCGCCAGTCATTGTAGGTGACAGTGAGGGAATTTTCATCGAGCATGGCCGCCTGGATGCGGGGCCACGGGCACATATAGGTGCAGACCTGTTCGCGCATCAGACCGCCGAACGTGTAGGTGGTAGCCGTCAGGACGGCGACAGTGATGTAGGCGACGGGCGCCGCAGTGCCGGTGAAGAGCTCGCCGAGCAGCGTCGGTGCATCGGCAAAGTAGAAGATCCAGGCGCCGCCAGTCGCCGCCCCTATGACCAGCCAGATGGTGTGCTTGGACACACGCAGCATGAGCTTGCGCGCGGTCCAGGGACCTGCGTCAAGTTTCATGCGGGCGTTGCGGTCCCCCTCGATCGCACGTTCGACGACGAGGAACAGATCGACCCACACCGTCTGAGGGCATGCATAGCCGCACCAGGCACGGCCGACAGTCGAGGTGATCAGGAAAAGACCGACGCCCGCCATGACCAGGAGGCCGGCCACATAGAAGAATTCCTGGGGCCATATCTCGATGAAGAAGAAGTAGAAGCGCCGGTTCGCGAGATCGAGCAGGACTGCCTGGTCCGGGGCAAATGGACCGCGAGCCCAAGGCAGCCACGCAGCCAGGTAGTAGATGCCAAGTGTGATCGTCATCACCAGCCATTTGAAGCGACGAAAGTTGCCCGAGGCGCGCTTCGGAAAGATCTTTTGACGCGCGGCATAAAGCGGCTTGCGGGTTTTGGCGGAATTGACAGTTTCTGTTTCGAGCCGTGTCAACTGCGTCTTATCACGCATGTGCAACTCCACTTTCCCAGCCAATGTCAGGGGCACCTGTCGTAAAGCCTCGCGGTAGGATAGCCTTGCCGGGTTGTGCAGATCGCATTAGGGATGGTGTCGAGGCCCGGCTCACGCCGGGCCTCGTCCGCTTGGCAGGGGGGACCGAAGAATAGGACTTCCATTCCTATTCTCCGCCGCCAAGCGAATGGACATAAACTGCAAGTTCCTTGACCTTGATCTCGCCGAGACGGCCAACCCAGGCCGGCATGACGCCCTGTTTTGGCGCACGGACCTGTGCGGCGATGGCTGTCTCACCGGATCCATAGAGCCAGATCGCATCGGTCAGGTCGGGGGCGCCGAATTCCCTGTTGCCTTTTGCATTGTCGCCGTGACAGGCGACGCAGTTCTCGGCAAAGACCTTGGCGCCGGGTTGGATCAGACTTGCATCGCGGACCTTGCCGGAAAGGCTGGCCACGTAGGCGCTGACTTGTGCGATCTGGTCGGCGGTAATGATGTCGCCGAAGGCCGGCATTTCCGACAGGCGCGTGTCCGGATCGGATGCGAAGCGGATGCCGTGCGTAATCGTCTGCTGGATCTGCTCGGCCTTGCCGCCCCATAGCCAGTCGTCGTCGTTGAGATTGGGAAAGCCCTTGGAACCTTGGGCGCCGGAGCCGTGACATTGTACGCAATTGACCTTGAAAGCGGCGCCACCGGCGGCGATTGCGAATTCGCGCAGGCCGTCGTCCGCGGAGATCTCCGAGACGCTCTTGGACTCCACCGCCGAGATATATTTGCCCTTGGCGGCCTCAGCCGCAGTCAGCTCGTTCCTGACCTCGTTGCGGCTGGAATAGCCGAGCACACCCTTCGTCGCCGAGTGCAACAGAGGCCATGCTGGATAGGCGATGGTGTAGCCTATCGCCCAGACAATGGTGACGTAAAAGGTGATAACCCACCATCTGGGAAGCGGGTTGTTCAGCTCCCGGATGCCATCCCATTCGTGGCCGGTGGTCGAGACGCCAGAGATTTCATCGATATGCTCGTCGCTCATGATCACTCGTCCTCGAGCGGAATGCGGGCCGCTTCGTCGGCCAGCCTTCGGCTGCCGGGGCGTAGGGCAAAGGCGATGCACCCCACGAAGAACAGCGCCATCGCAACCAGGCCCCAGCTGTCGGCAAACGCCCGCATCAAATTGTAGGTCATCAGCGTTCTCCTCAGCGGTAGCCGGCGGCTTCGTCGTAATTTTTGAAGTCGACCAGTGTGCCAAGCATCTGCAGGTAGGCGAGCAGGGCATCCATTTCGGTGACCTGTTGCGGGTTGCCGTCGAAGTCGCCGATCTTGGCTTTTGGGTAACGCGCCTCAAGGCCTGATGTGTCGGCATTGGGATCGGCCTGCGCCGCCAGATCCGCATTGGCGTGGACGATCATGTCATCGGTGTAAGGGACGGCTACAAGCCTGTTGGCGACCAGATGCGTTGAGAAATCCTTCACGTCGATCGGCGTGTCTTTCAGGAACCCATAGCTCGGCATGATCGATTCCGGCACCACCGAGCGCGGGTCGGTAAGATGCGCGACATGCCATGCATTCGAGTAGCGGTCGCCAACTCTGGCGAGATCCGGCCCGGTGCGCTTCGATCCCCACTGGAAGGGGTGATCGTACATGGACTCGGCAGCTAGGCTGTAGTGGCCATAGCGCTCAACTTCGTCGCGGAACGGCCTGATCATCTGGCTATGACAGAGGTAGCAGCCCTCGCGCATATAGATGTTGCGCCCGACAAGTTCGAGCGGCGAATAGGGGCGCATGCCTTCCACCTTCTCGATCGTATTGTCGAGATAGAAGAGAGGCGCGATCTCGACGATGCCGCCGACCGTCACCACGAGCAGCGAGCCAACGAGAAGAAGCGTGGCGTTCTTCTCGATGATTGCGTGTTTGTCCATCAAGCCCATTACCTGGCTCCTGATCGCGCAGGTCGGATGGCGACGGGGCTCGGCATCGGCTCCTCCTCGCGCTGGTGGCCGAGGATGGTCCTGGTGATGTTCCAGGCCATGATCAGCGCGCCGGAGAGGTACATGGCCCCACCGATGGCGCGCATGACATAGTAGGGGTGCATGGCGGCGACGGTCTCGGCGAAGGAGTAGACCAGGAAGCCCTGCTCGTCGTATTCGCGCCACATCAGGCCCTGCATGACGCCGGATACCCACATCACCGCGGCGTAGACAACGATACCAAGTGTCGCCAGCCAGAAATGCCAGGTGACCAGCCGCAACGAGTAGAGCCGTTGCCGGTTCCAGAGCTTCGGCACCATGTAGTAGATTGCGCCGAACGAGATCATGCCAACCCAGCCGAGCGCGCCCGAATGGACGTGGCCGATCGTCCAGTCGGTATAATGCGACAGCGAATTGACCGCCCGGATCGCCATGATGGGGCCTTCGAAGGTCGACATGCCATAGAAGGCGACGGCCATCACCATCATGCGTATGATCGGATCGGTGCGCAGCTTGTCCCAGGCGCCGGACAGCGTCATCAGGCCGTTGATCATGCCGCCCCAGGACGGCATCCACAGCATGATCGAGAACACCATGCCGAGCGTCTGCGCCCAATCGGGCAAGGCGGTGTAGTGCAGGTGATGCGGCCCGGCCCAGATGTAGAGAAAGATGATCGCCCAGAAATGGACGATCGACAGCCGGTACGAATAGACTGGCCGGTTCGCCTGCTTGGGCACGAAATAATACATCATGCCGAGGAAGCCGGCGGTGAGAAAGAAGCCGACCGCGTTGTGGCCGTACCACCATTGCGTCAAGGCGTCCTGGACCCCTGAAAAGGCGGAGTAGCTCTTGGAGCCCAGGAACGAGACTGGTATGGACAGGTTGTTGACCACATGCAGCATCGCGATGGTGACGATGAACGACAGGTAGAACCAGTTGGCCACGTAGATATGCGGTTCCTTGCGCTTCAGGATCGTGCCAAGGAACAGAATGAGGTAGGCGACCCAGACGATGGTCAGCCAGACATCCACATACCATTCGGGTTCGGCGTACTCGCGGCCCTCGGTGATGCCGAGCAGGTAGCCGGTCGCGGCCATGACGATGAACAGCTGGTAGCCCCAGAAGACGAACCAGGCCAGATCACGGCCGAAGAGGCGGGCGCGGCAGGTGCGCTGCACGACATACAGAGACGTGCAAAGCAGCGCGTTGCCGCCGAAGGCGAAGACGACACCGGATGTGTGCAACGGCCGCAAACGACCGAAATTGAACCAGGGCTGGATGTTGAGATCGGGGTAGGCGAGCTGCAGCGCGATCACCACGCCGACCAGCATGCCGACGACACCCCAGAACACGGTGGCGATCGCGCCGTAGCGGATCGGACCATCCATGTAAGCGGATGGGTCAATCGGAGCTGCTGGCTTGAACTCCGTGTTGCGCAACAGGATCGCAGTGAAACCAGCCACTGCGAAGAACAACACCCACATGTGTCGGCGGAAAGGTTCATCCACGCCGAAGCCGGCGGCCACCAGGGCCGCAAAAGCGAACACGCTTAGAAGGACGATCTCTGTGCCGAATTTCATTGCAGATCCCGATCTCGAATCTGGTGGATGCCAAATCCGCAGCGCACTAATCGCGCAGCCGCCGCCCCCTCGCCCTGATCTATGTCAGGCCGCAAGATTTTGTGTCGGCGGCGCAATCAGCAGGTGGCGAATGAACGAGGAACGCAGCGCGGGCTCACCCCCCTCATGGAAGGCGTTCCCTGGGTTGGGCGGGCGCAGACGCGATCGCTGAGGCGAAAGCTGAGGCCCTGCGCGCGTTGGATGCTATTGCCGATGCCCTGCCAAACGTTGTTCGGATCCCATTGGAAACGAACGCGATCGTTCCGCCGAGCCGTGGCAGATTAAGGACCATGCTTCGCCGGTATGTGCCGAAACACACCTGGCGATTGGTCACGTTCCTATCAAAGCCCGAAAGCTGTTTGTCTCGACCGTGACGCCGCTTCGTCGAAGGCGCGGCAACATCGCATTAAAAGGCAAACACGGCCCGCCCCGGAGTCATGCGACATGGCCTCGCCGCTTAGGGCCGCTCGCGTCCGCCGCCACAGCGCTTCTCCAGACGGCTTATGCTGTCCACCGTCACATGGCGTGCGTTCTCAATCCGAATCACCCCGTCAGCCCGCAATCGCGTCAGTTGGCGGCTCACGGTCTCGTTGGTGATTCCAAGGAAATCAGACATTTCGACACGCGTCAGCGGCAGATCGAAGGACGCCGACCCGGAAGCCGCATCGAGACTGGAATCGATATTCCGGGCCATCATGAGGAGAAAAGTCGCTACCTTTTCCGGAGCTGTCTTGCGCCCCAGCGTCACCATCCACTCGCGCGCCTCATCGAGTTCATTCAGCGTCTGTTTGAGCAGGCGATGCTCGAATTCCCGTGACGCCTTCATCATCCGTTCGACGGCCGCTCGCGGAAACGAACACAGCGTGACTGCTGTTGCCGCTTCCGCATTGATCGAGCTTTCCACCTTGAAAGGACGTCCCAGAAAATCCGGTGCAAACTGGAGACCGACGATCTGCTGGCGCCCATCCGACAGGCTCTTTGATAGCTTTACAACGCCTGAAAGCACGTTGGAGTAGCTGTCGACGTTCTGTGCCTCGCCGGTCAACTCCATTCCTGACTCGATCCGGCGACGCGAGCAAGTCTTGGCGAGCCCAACCAAATTGTCTGGATCGAGCGCACCGCAGACACCGCGACGCCGTGCCTCGCAAGGGAAGCAAAGAACAGGAATGCCGGAACTATGAATGTCTTGCCGAAAGGTCATGCGTTCGCCTTACCCGATCCTAACTGCCGGCAGGATACCCATCCAGGGTAGAGAAATCCTGCGGCGGTTTGTCCATGAGCGCGGCTGATCGAGATCAGGGTCTGCTTCAGCGATGCGTGCAGTGTTCCGGCGGGCAACACGGTGAACGCGAGATGCAATCGGAAATAGCTGTCAAACTCAGCGAGAACGTCCCACGCTACACCAGCTATCCGACGGCGCCGCATTTCCATTCGGGGATCGATGCTGCCATTTACCGTGGCTGGTTGGAGACGCTGGAAAGCGGCGACGAAATCTCGCTGTACCTGCACATTCCTTACTGCGACAAGCTCTGCTGGTTCTGCGCCTGCCACACCAAGCAGACGCACCAATATGAGCCGGTGGCCGCTTATCTGCGCTCGCTGAATGCCGAAATCGTCACGATTGCCGGTCTGCTGAGCGGCAAGGCACATGTCCGTGCAATCCACTTCGGTGGCGGTTCGCCAACTATTCTGAGGCCCGATGATATGGTTGCTCTTGGAGCGGCCTTGCGGGACAGCTTCGACTTTCTCCCGGATGCTACGGTCAGCATCGAAATCGAAACCAACGACATGGACAAGGCGCGCCTTGATGCACTTGCTCAAATCGGCGTAACCCGGGCGAGCCTCGGCGTGCAGGATTTCGATCCGCAAGTGCAAAAAGCAATTAATCGTGAGCAGAGTTTTTTGCAGACCAAGGCAGTCGTCGACGGGGTTCGTTCGCGGGGCGTCGAATCGGTCAATCTGGACCTGCTCTACGGGCTCCCGAATCAGACACGCGAGACGATCTGTTCCACGGTGGCGCAGGCACTGACCTTGGAGCCAGACCGGATGGCCCTGTTCGGCTACGCACATGTGCCCTGGTTCAAGAAGCATCAGACGATGATCGACGAGGCATGGCTGCCGAGTCCCACTGAGCGTTTCGCCCAATCTCAACTCGCGGCGCGGGCAATTGTCGCCAAGGGATATGAGGCAATAGGACTCGATCATTTCGCGAAGCCCGACGATGCGCTGGCCATAGCGGCCCGCGCAGGGGTTTTGCATCGCAATTTTCAGGGCTACACTGAGGATCGCTGCCCGACACTGATCGGACTTGGCCCTTCGTCCATCGGTCGTTTTCGCCAAGGCTACGTGCAAAACATGGCTTCGACTGCCGGGTACGGGCGCATGGTTGCGGATGGCGGGTTGGCTGCCGTCCGCGGCGTTGCCCTTTCCGACGACGATCGCGTCCGTGGCTGGATCATCGAGCGGCTGATGTGTGATTTTGCCTTCTCGGCAGTCGATCTGGTGGAGCGGTTCGGCAAAGCCGGCGAGCAGCTCCTTCATCGCTCGAGGTCCATCGCACTCCACGATCCTGCCCGAGCGCTTGAATTCGATGGTGACAGTTTCCTCGTACGGACTGAAAGTCGCCCCTTCATTCGAACCATCGCGGCCAAGTTCGATACATATTTCAAAGGGGGAACGGCGAGGCACTCGGTGGCGGTCTGAGCAAAGCACAGTGCGCTCGCCGTTTGGTCGATCGGCGAACCAGCTGCGTTCGTTTTGACCGCTCATAGGCGACTACCGCATCAAATCGAAAATGCAAACTTAGGCTGTTGCGCGGTATCTCCTTCCACATCCTCTCTTGCGCATACCTACATTCCAAGGGGTTTGATCCTATGCTTCGCGAGGAGCAGGTAGGTCGCGACAGCTAGGCAATGTTCCAGCTGCCCTAGCGGAGGAGTCACGATTTTCCGGCAAGCTCCGTCGGCAGACGTTCTTTTCTGGCCCTGGCAAAGGCTCGGTCGCCTTCCAGAAACGCCGCCAGCATGAAAGGGATGAGTTCTGCCACGGTTTCAGACTGACCATAGGTCTGACGGTAAAGTGCAGCATACTCCTTGAGTGTTTGGCTCAGCTCCGCGCTGACGGTAATGGTGATCTTCGAAGCTGTTCGGTCCGGAAGTTTTCCAAGTTTCAGGTCAGCCATGATAACTCCTGCTCAACTGGCGTATGGCCGCAGCACGATGTCCTTGTGCACGATGACGCGCAGTGGCCAACCTGGGCGGACGACGATGGTGGGCTGGATATTGAGGTTTTTTTCGGTGATGCGCTGGCCGGCTCGACTGGCGTTCTGCTGGGCTGATTCCCGGATCGCCTTGACCAGATCGCTCTCGTTTTCGCCGAGGCTGAATTCTGTGCCGACACCGAGCAATGTGGCAAGCGCCACTCCCTTGATCATCTGCCAAGTGTGGAAATCGACTTTGTCTTCCAGCCCTGCGTAGCCGGCGGTGTCGCTCGCGGGCAGATTGTCGATTTCGGCCGACGAGCCGTCGGGCAGCAGAATGCGCTGCCAGACCAGCAGCGCTCGCTTTTGCCCGAACGCGACGACGCTGTCGTAGACGCCGATAAGACGTGAGCCCTGCGGAATCAGCAATATGTTGCCCGTGACCGTGTCGTGCACATTTTCGGTGACTTGCGCGACGACAAGGCCCGGCAAATCGGAATTGATGCCGGTGATCAGGCTGGCGGCAATCACGCTGCCAGCCATCAGTTGATATGGCGAGATCGGCGTCTGAAGCGCATGCGGATTGTAGATCCCGCCAGTGCTCCGCTGGCTGAGAAAATCAAGCTTTCGCTGCTGATTGTTCTGGTCGCCTTCCGCCGCCGCCACCGAGGCTGACGCGCGTCCTGCTTCGGATTGGGGAAGCGCCTCAAATGGATGCTGAGCAGTTTGCACGCTCTCTCCGACATCTGTCTGTTGAGCTCGATTTTCGACGCGGAAAAGCACCCGCGATTCACGCGCTTCGATCGCCTGCTGCGCTAGACGCTGCTCCTCGGCCGAGATGTCTTGGCCCGGCACGATGCCGAGCTGGCGCTGCCGCTCGAGGATGGGGCGGCCGAGGTCGCCCGGCAAAGGTAGCCCAAGGACGGGAGGCTTTGGCTTCATGCCGGAATAGTCATGGGGAAGCGTATCGAGTCCCTCGGCGGTTGGTTTGCGCTCAGTGTTGTAGAGATCTTCCGCCTGATCCCTGATGCGAAGGGCCGGCCCCTGGAGGGCGATCATGGTAACGCCGAAGACAGCGCCGGATCCGAGCGCTGCGATAGCGATGATCACACCGCGCCTGAACCGCACCACGCGGCGGGGAGAGGCCCGAAGCTGCAGTTCCTCGGGATCCAGTTTCGGCGGGATGCCAGAGCGGGAATTTTCGATCATGAGCCCTCACCTCGCCGGCTGCCGCGAAAGAGCGAGATCCGCCGTTGCGGTTGCCTGCCGTCAATCCTGCTGATGCGGATCACCTGCTGCCGCTTGGTGCCGAGGCGAAGTTCGGCCGCGGCGAAGAGCCGATCGACGATGTAATAGTTGCCGCGCACGCGATAGTTGACGAGCTCGCTGCTCCCATCTGCGCCGACGATGAAGAGTGGTGGCGCCTCGCCCTGATCTATGCGACGAGGGAACTCAATATAGACCTTGCTGCCGTCGTCGAAGGCTCGCGTCGGTCTCCAGGGCGGTGTGTCGCCACTGATTGAGTAGCGAAAGCGAAGGTTTTCGAGCGCGATGTTCGACGCGACCGGTGTAACTGCCTCGGCTTGAGCATTGCGCTGGCGAAGCGCGATGATCTGGTCTTGGCTGTAGGTCCAGGAGATTGCCGCCATTGCGGTCTTCTCGGTGCTTTGAAGCTGCAAATGATAGGTCCGCCGGTCCGTCGTAATGACGACATTGGTGGCAAGACCCGGCGCGAAGGGTTTTACCAGAACATGGGTGCGCTGATTGTCACCGGTGCCGCTTGCGGTATCGCCAATGACCCAGCGCACGGTGTCGCCAGCCGACACGGCGGTTAGTTTCTCGCCCGGCTGCAGAGCGATGTCGGTCACGCGCTCCGGCGCGGCATAGAGTTGATAAAGCGCGCCATCGGTGAAGGGGTAGACTTGCACTGCATTAACATACCCGTACTTGGTGGGTTGCTGGGTCGCGGCTTTGTTGGCATCAGCGACGCGTTCTTCAGGAGGGCGCTTGTCCTCGGCCTTGCCGGGCTCGGGCTGCATTTGGCCAGGCAGCGGCAGTGGTTTTGGCACCTCGACAATTCTAATCGGCCTCTCCGGCGCTTTTTCGATCGCGGCCGGTTTGAAGTCGGCAGCGTCATAGGAAATCTCAGGCGGCGGCACCTTCTTCGATGCACAAGCGGAAACGACCGCTGCCGACACCGATAGGATCAGCACGGCACGAATCGGTGACATTTTACCTTTCATTGGTGGACTCCGTCGGAGAAAGGGGGGCTGGGACGGCGCTGTCGAGCTCGCGTGACCAGTCAATGGCATTGATGAAGACGCCGAGCGGATTCTTGCGCAGCTGATCCGTATTGCTTGGCGAGCGGATCACGATCGTGAGGATCGCAGTCCAGCGCATCGTGCTGGCAAGGCTTCCGCGCTCAAACACCTGCTCGGTCCATTTGACCTGGAATGAACTTTCGGAGGCTCTGACCACGCTGGTGACCTGTACCGAAACACTGCGCGTTCCGATCTGACCGAAGGGGTCGTTCGCCTTGGCGTATTCGTTGAGGAAGAGCGCTGCGCGATCGCTAGCAAAGTCGTACGCTGCCAACCAGTTCTGCCGAACCAAAACCGGATCGGTGGAAACGGAACGGACATTCTGGATGAAGCGGCCGAGATGCCAGGCGATCTGAGCATCCGAGGGCTCATAATTCCGGACCGCCGGCGCGACGGCGCGCGTCTCGCCGAAGCCATCGACCTCGACGACATAAGGCACGACACGGCTTTGCATCGACTGCCATACGAGTCCGCCGGAAAGCCCGGTCGCCAAGGCCAGGCAGCCAAGGGCCATGATCCGCCAGTTCCTGGCCTGCAGTCGAGATGAGCCGATGCGCTCGTCCCACAGTTGGGCGGCTTTTTGATACGGCGTGACCGGTTCGGGTGTTTTGCCGTAACGGTGCACGGGTCGCTTGAAGAGCATCTAGTCATCCTTGTCGTTGAGAGAGGGGTTGGCGCTGCCTCCCGGCCGGTCTCCGTCTCGGACAGCTTGCATGGCAGCGTGGCGATTTGCCCGGGCGGTCTGTTCAGAACGTAGGCGCCTTGCCCACGTCGGCGCCGAAACAGTGGCCGAACCGGCAGAGCGTTCGGTCATTGACGCTGTCGGCGCGCCGCCGGTCGCGGTCCACGCGGCATCGCGCCCGGCATCGGCGTTGCGCCCAACACTTGCAGTGGCGGATCGCGCTATGCGTATAGCGGCGCCGCCAGCTGCACTGGTTACACCATGCATTCCAGCAGCCACACCGGAGAGGCCAGCGTCGGGCGAGGTTGCGCGCCCGATCTGCCATGACGTGGAAGCAGCCGATCCCATTGTTGTGCCGGCTCGGATGGCGGCGAGACCGCCGCTGGTTGCCATACGCGCGCCAGCAAATGCTGTGCCTCCAGCAACGAGTGATACACCCGCTGCCGCCGCGGTCGTGCCGAGGGCGGCGCCCGCCCCAAGCTGCGGTGCGCCTGAGACAAGACCCGACGCGATCCCCGGCCCAAAAATGCCAAGGCCAAGCAGTGCCAGTGCGCCCAGTACCTGGGACATGGCACCGGCAAGATCCGGCTCCTTGCCTTGCAATGCGGAAGCGAACTCCCCGAAGAGCGTGGAGCCGATACCGACAATGACGGCGAGCACCATCACCTTGATGCCTGACGAGATAACATGGCCGAGCACGCGTTCGGCCAGGAACGCTGAACGGTTCCAAAGTGCGAATGGAACCAAAACAAAACCTGCCAGCGTGGTGAGCTTGAACTCTAGGATGGTGATGAAAAGCTGGATGGAAAGGATGAAGAAGGCGATGATAACCAGGAACCAGGCCATCAGCAGCACGAAGATGGTCAGTGCGTTGCCGAAGATTTCCGGGAAGCCCAGGAGCTGACTGGCTTGGTCAAGCATTGGCCAAGCACCTTCGAAACCGGTCGCGGCAATGCGGCCCGGGCGCAAGAGATTGTCTGCCGACAGATTGCCGGCCGACGCCTTAATCCCGAGACCGGCAAAAGAACGATAAACGATATCGGCGAGGTTCTTGAAATTGTTCAGAATGAAGGCGAAGACGCCAACATAGAGCACCTTGCGGACAAGCCGGCCGAGAACGCTGGTTTCGTCGCCGAGCGCCCACGCCAGGCCGGCAAGTGTGATGTCAATGCCGATCAGAATGGTAGTGAGGAAGGCGAGGTCGCCCGATAGCAGACCGAACCCGCTGTCGATGTAGCGGATGAAGGTCTCCATGAAGCGATCGATGACGCCAAGGTCGTTCATGCCGCTGCCTTTCTCGTCGTGATGAACTCGTGATTAATTGCCGGGATAAGCCGAGCCGGTACCCAAGAACCGCTTCGTCATCTCGCGGGCGGCTTCGTCTGACTGGGCCTTGCGGGCGGCATCCTCGGCCTCAGCTCGAAACTGCGTTGCGAGCAGCGTCTGGATCTGCATCTGCTGTTTTGTCGAAAGCGCCATCAGCTGGTTGGTGGCCTGGCTTGCCTGAAGCGCACCGGCCGCCCCTTGGCTGCGGTTGACGAGATCGGCGAGCAGATCGCCGTCGGCGCGGACGTTCTCGACGATTTGCGACTGGACACCCATGGTCTGGCGGAACGCCTGCATGGCGGTTTGCCAACGCTCCCGCGCAGCACTCGCCACATCGCTGACTTTGATCGTGGCGTCGTAGCTTTCCGGATATTGGCTGCGCCACTGGTCTTGAAGCTTGCCCAGATCAAAGCTGAGGCCACTCGCCTGGTCCATCAAGCCGTCGATGCGATGGAGCGAACCGGTGAGTTGGCCAACGGAAGAGAAATCCAGACGCTGAAGATTGCGCGCCATGTTCTGCAGCATGGTCGCCTGATTCTGCAGCGACTGGATTTGGTTGTTGATCTGCTCCAATGCGCGCGCGGCCGTCAGCACGTTCTGCGCATAATTGGACGGATCGAACACGATAAGGGCGTACGCGGGCTGCACATAGTCGGCCATAGGCTTGGCGATCAGGGAAACGGTGATCAGGCCGGAGAGAAGGCGTCGCCGCATCATGAGAATTGCTCCTTGTCTGGTTGAGGGAATTGCTTGAGAAGTTCGCCGGCCCAATCGAGGCCGCGCGCGATCAGGAACTGCGAGGCAAAGCTGCCTTGCCCGTCTTCGGACATGATCCTGTCGATCAGAGTCTGCGTGGCCGGATCGGAAGCACCGCAAAGCGCAAGAGCGATGGGGCCAAGCTCGAGCTCGAACAGACGGTTGCCGCGGCGCGATTGCAGATAATACTGACGCTTCGGCGTGGCGCGGGCGATCAATTCGATCTGCCGCTCGCTTAAACCGAAGCGCTCGTAGGCTGTGCGCGCCTGGGGTTCCACGGCACGATCATTGGGAAGGAAAATGCGCTGCGGGCAGCTTTCGATGATTGCCGGCGCTATGCCAGAGCCCGCGATATCAGCCAGCGACTGCGTAGCGAAGACAACCGACACGTTCTTCTTTCGCAGCACCTTCAGCCATTCGCGGATGCGGGCGGCGAACAGCGGATTGTCGAGATAGACCCACGCCTCGTCGAGCATGATCAGCGTGGGCCGTCCGTCGAACCGTTCCTCAAGTCGCTGGAACAGATAGGTAAGCACCGGCAGCAAAGCGCCTTGGCTGTGCATTAACTCCTCGGTCTCGAAACACTGCACATCCGACAAGGCCAGCCCATCATGATCGGCATCGAGCAGGCGGCCGAAGGGACCGTCGAGCGTGTAGGGCATCAATGCGGTCTTCAGCGCATTGGATTGAAGCAGGACCGAAAGACCGGTCAGTGTGCGTTCCTGCGCCGGCGCGGTGGCAAGGCTGGCCAGCGCTGACCAAATAGCCTCCTTCACCTCCGGCGTGACGGTGACGTTCTCGTGGGCAACAAGGCTGGCGATCCATTCGGCCGCCCAGCTTCGGCTAGCCTGGTCGTTGATGCTGCGCAGTGGCTGAAAGGCAAGGGAACCGTCCGCTCCTAGCGCGTGGTGTTCTCCACCCATGGCAAGTGTTGCAGCACGGGCCGAATTGCCTTTGTCGAAGACATAAACCTGGGCGCCGGCATAGCGCCTGAACTGCAGAGCAATCAGAGCAAGCAGAACCGACTTGCCGGCGCCGGTCGGACCAACAACCAGCATGTGGCCGACATCTTCGACGTGGGTGGAAAGCCGAAACGGTGTCGACCCACTGGTCTCGGCAACGAAAAGCGGTGGCGCTTCGGTTTGGGTGACTTTCGCGAGATGCTCGTTTGTCGCAGGACCGGCCCAAACCGACGACAGCGGCATGAGATGGGCAAGGTTCAATGTATGAACGAGCGGTTGGCGAACGTTAGCGTAGACATGGCCAGGCAATGAGCCGAGCCAAGCCTCGACCGCATTGACGCCTTCTCGGATCGTGGTGAAGCCGAGCCCATTGATGATGCGCTCGACCGCGCGAAGCTTCTCTGCAGCGGCTTGGCGATCCTCGCCCCACACCGTCACGGTGGTGGTGAGATAGCCGAAACTCACATGATCACCGCCCAATGCCTGAAGGGCTTCGTCGGCATCGAGCGCCTTGTTGTCGGCATCGTTATCGACAAGCGGGACCGGCTCGTTGGTAATGACCTCGCGTAGGATTGCCACGATCGATTTGCGCTTGGCAAACCACTGCCGGCGCAATCGCGTCAGCGTCTTCGTGGCTTCCGTTTTCTCGAGCGGAATGAAGCGCGTCATCCAGCGATAGGCGAAATCCTGATGATTGAGGGTATCGAGGATTCCGGGCCGGGTGAGGTTCGGAAAGCCGAGGATGGTCAGTGTGCGAAGATGCTGCTCACCCAGCATCGGCTCCAGGCCACCGGTAAGCGGCGCATCGACCAGGATTGCATCCAGATATATCGGCGTTTCCGGGGCCATGATAGGATGGCGACGAGGCGAAATCGTGCCGTGGAGGTAGGTCAACGTCTGAGCATCATCGAGGACGCGTACTTCGGACATGAAACCCGAGAAGAGATCGAGCACGCGGTTGGTCTCGTCACGGAACCTCGCCAGATCCTGGCGCCAGTCTCTTTCTCCTCGGGAATAATGAGAGTCGACGAGCGCGCTTTCTGCGCGCGCCTGGGCGTCCGGCGGTGGCATAAACACCAAGGTCAGATGATAGCGGCTCTCGTAGTGCGCTACCTTCCCCTCGAAAGCAGCGCGGCGTTCTTCGTCGACCAGCCACGACGCGGCGTCAGGAAAATGCGAGTTCGGATAGCCCAGCGCTTCTGTGCGCTCGGCCTCAAAGAACAATGCCCAGCCAGAGCCAAGGCGTCTGAGAGCATTGTTCGCCCGGGCGCAAATGCCGACGAGTTCAGCCTCCGTCGCACTTTCGAGATCCGGGCCGCGGAACCGCAACGTCCGCTGAAAGCTGCCGTCCTTGTTGAGCACGATGCCGGGCGCCACCAAGGCAGCCCAGGGTAGATGGTCGGCAAGCCGGTCGGCTTTGCTTCGATATTCCGAAAGGTTCAGCATGCAAGCCACCCCTTCAGACGTAGGTGGCGCACAAGCACGCTGGCGAAGTCCGGATCGCGTCTTGCGGCAAACACCGCTAACGAGTGGCCTGCGATCCAAAGCACCAGACCAGCAATCCATTGCTGCAAGCCGAAGCCAATGGCCGCGGCCACTGTACCGTTGAGGATCGCCACCGCGCGCGGAGCCCCGCCGAGCAGGATCGGCTCGGTCAGCGCCCGGTGGACCGGTACTGCGAAGCCCTCGATATGCTGCTCCCCGGCGGCCATCAGACGAGCGCCCCACCACCGAAGGAGAAGAAGGAGAGGAAGAAGCTCGATGCCGCGAAGGCGATTGACAGACCGAAGACGATCTGAATCAGGCGCCGAAAACCACCGGCGGTGTCGCCGAAGGCAAGCGTCAGGCCGGTGGTGATAATGATGATCACCGCAACGATCTTGGCGACCGGTCCCTGCACGGACTCCAGGATCTGCTGCAGCGGCTGCTCCCACGGCATGCCGGAGCCGGCGGCATAAACCGGGGCCGTGTTAAGAAACGCGAGCGCTGTGGACGAAAGAAAGCGAAGCTTCTTGCGCATGAGGAAGGCCTTTCAAAGCTGCTGGAGTTGCGAAAGCGTGAGCGGGGCAACGGCGTAATCGCCGCTGCCGTCGAGACCGGTGACCTCGGCGATTGCGTCGATGTGGCGCGACGAGCCGCGTCCCGCTATGAAGACGATCAGATCTATCGCCTCAGCGATGAGCCGGCGGGGAACGGTGACCACCGCTTCCTGGGCGAGTTGCTCAATGCGATAGAGAGCCGAGCGCGCGGAATTGGCGTGTACGGTAGCGATGCCGCCTGGGTGCCCGGTGTTCCATGCCTTCAGCATGTCGAGCGCTTCCGCGCCCCTCACCTCGCCCACGATGATGCGGTCCGGCCTGAGCCTCAGCGTCGAGCGCACGAGATCGGCAAGGGTGACCGAGCCCCGCCTTGTTCTCAGGGCAACGCAGTCCCTGGCCGCGCACTGCAGTTCGCGTGTGTCCTCGATCAGGATCACCCGATCGTCGCATTCGGCGACTTCAGCCAGCAGAGCGTTGGCGAGTGTTGTCTTCCCCGAGGAAGTGCCGCCGGCGATCAGCATGTTGCGCCGCTCGCGGACGGCCTTTTTCAGCGCATCGGCCTGCAGCGGCAGCATGATGCGTTCGGCAACATAGTCGGCCAGGGTGTAGACTTTCGCGGCGGGCTTGCGGATGGCAAAACATGGCGCCAACACCACAGGTGGCAGCAGGCCTTCGAAGCGTTCGCCAGACGGCAATTCGGCACTGACGATCGGGTTGTCGGCGTGCGCCTCGGCGCGCACGTGCGAAGCAACCAGGCGGATGATACGTTCTGCCTCGGACGGGTGCATGTGAACGTCGGTATCGACCCGACCTTCGCCTAACCGGTCGAGTCGCAGCGCGCCGTCGGGATTGACCATCACCTCGATGACGGACGGATCGGCCAGGGCTTCGGTGATTGCCGGACCCATGGCGGTGCGCAGCATGACACGCCGCCGGTGGTCGGCCTCGGGATGAGAGCTCATCCTTCCCCTCCCCCACCATTGTCTTTGCTAAGCGACTTTTTGCCGGAAGCGATCTGGCGGCCGACCTTCTCAACGAATTTCTCGAAACGCTCTTGGGCAATAGCCTGCGTTGCCCGATCCGGGACCGGCGTGTGGGCGTGAAGGGTGATCGAAAAGCGGATGAAGAGCGCCAGGCTCTCCAGGATCACCTCGGAATCGCGCCTGACGTGGGCAAGATCGCGGGAGAGCCGGTCAAGCCTTACGCCGTAGCGCCGATCGAACTCGCTCTCGCCACGCCGCTCGATGAACGCCTCGATCGCCTTCGCCACGATCGCTGATTTGGTCGTTGACGGATCGCGACTGAGGTTGTCCAGTTTCTCGCTGAGCTCCGGCTCAAGCAGAAACTGATGGCGAATGCGGTGCGGCTTCATGCGGCTCGTTCCGACGGCCCGGCGTTGCGCCGGCGACGGGAGAAGCATCGGCCAGACGCTCAAAATTGCTTATGGCCGTTATCTACGCTGAGGTGCGCTCTGCAACTCAGCGGACTTCAGAAGCCGGGAATGACATCGTCGCCCCTGCCCTCGTTGATACCGTAGGCGCGGGCCGCAGTGGAAATCCGATCCATGACACGCTTGTCCGCGAGCGCTTCGCTGTCATCGTCTGCGGGCTTGTACAGATCGGCCTGATCGGGCTCTTGAGAGACAACAACGTCTTCTTCGGGCAGGCTTGGATGGCGTTGCTGCTGAACGCCTCCCTCGTCTTCAACTGGCGCGTCGGCGCTTTCCTCGTCCGCAGCAAGTCGGCTATCGACGCTGCACACTTGTCCAGTCCAGCCGTCCGGGCGTGATGCAGGGCAGTCCGCATAGGGTCCGTCGTGCAGCACCGGCGCAGGCAGCACCCGATCTGTGAAATTCTGATCCTGATAATAGCGCAGCTTCTTGGCGCGGATCGGCGGCAACCCAGAAACCAGGACCAATTCGTCTGACGGCGGCAATTGCATCACCTCGCCTGGCGTCAGGAGCGGGCGCGCGGTTTCCTGGCGGCTCACCATGACATGTGAAAGCCAGGGCGCAAGCCGATGGCCCGCATAGTTGCGCATCGACCTAAGTTCGGTTGCGGTGCCGAGGGCATCCGAGATGCGCTTGGCCGTGCGTTCGTCATTGGAGGAAAAGGCAATTCGCACGTGGCAATTGTCGAGAATAGCATTGTTCTCGCCATAGGCCTTTGAAACCTGGTTCAAAGATTGTGCGATCAGATAGGAGCGAATGCCATAACCTGCCATGAAGGCGAGCGCCGTTTCGAAGAAGTCGAGGCGACCGAGCGCCGGAAACTCGTCCAGCATCATGAGCAGCTGATGCTTACGGCTCTTCTTCGGGTCCCCCTCCAGACGCTCCGTCAACCGCCTGCCGATCTGGTTCAAGATCAGTCGCACCAAAGGCTTGGTGCGCGAGATATCCGAAGGCGGCACGACCAGATAGAGCGACAGCGGTCGCTCTCCATCCACTAGGTCAGCGATGCGCCAGTCGCAGGACGAAGTGGCCGCCGCGACCGTTGGATCACGATAAAGCCCAAGAAAGGACATGGCGGTCGAGAGGACGCCTGAGCGCTCGTTTTCCGACTTGTTCAGGAGTTCGCGAGCCGCCGAGGCCACTACGGGATGGACCTGAGGGTTATGCCCCGTCCCGAGATGGTTTGTCGTCATCATCCGCCGTAGCGTTGCGGCAAACGAGCGTTGCGGGTCCGACAGGAAGGTGGCGACGCGGGCTAGCGTCTTGTCCTCTTCAGCGTAGAGCACGTGCAAAATGGCGCCAACTAGGAGTGAATGGCTGGTCTTCTCCCAGTGATTCCGTCGCTCCAGCGCGCCCTCGGGATCGACGAGGATGTCGGCGATGTTTTGAACGTCCCGGATCTCATCTGGGCCTTTGCGCACCTCCAGCAGCGGGTTGTAGCGTGCCGATCTCGGGTCGGTCGGATTGAACAGAAGGCAGTACGAGAATTTCGACCGCCAGCCGGAGGTCAACTGCCAATTTTCGCCTTTTATATCATGAATGATGGCAGACCCGGTCCAGGAAAGTAGCGTTGGAACAACCAGCCCCACGCCCTTGCCCGAACGCGTCGGCGCAAATGCCATGACGTGCTCCGGGCCGTCATGGCGCAGATAGCGATCGTTCAGCCTACCGAGGAAAACGCCCGCCGGCCGTAACAACCCTGCCGTCTCGACCTCATGAGTCGTGGCCCACCGTGAAGACCCATAGGTCGTAACCGACCCGCGCTGTCGCGCGCGCAAAAGCGAGCCTGCGATTGCGGCGGCACAGCCCAGGAATCCGCTGGCGCCTGCAAGCGTACCGGCTTTGTCGAAGACCTCCGGCGCATAAGCATCGAAGTGGAACCACCATTCAAACAGCTTCCACGGCTTGTAGATTGGCCAGCCGGCGAAGAGAAACCATGGTGCGCCGAGAGGCGTCTGGTAGGTCAGCATTTGAGCGCACCATTGGGTTGCCGTCCATACGCCGATAATGACAATTGCGCACACAACGGCGATCTGCCCGATCAGTAGCTTCGTAGGTGTCATCGGCTTGGCCCGCTGAACAACGCGACCTAGCATCGCGCGGTGCAGCCGGGACAGGAATGTTCCTCACATACGATTTGGGAGCAATGAACGACTTCCTACTATGCAGGTCGGTCAGCACGCGTGTTGCGCCTTCACGCGACACCATCCTCTCCATTCACCCTGAGGCCCGGCGCCGCCGACAGTGCGTGACCGCTCCTCCGCAAAGTTATCTTCTGCGTTCAGGGAGCCAGGGCGCCTGGGCTGGCTGATGAACACCGTCCGCTCGCGCATGTGGGGTCGAATTGATTTGTGCCCAAGTGGAGGCAGGCTCATCATTCAACAGTTGCCGCAGTTCCCCTGGCTCGAACGCCATCATTGGTGGGGAGGCAGGCTCGTCTTCCAACAGTTGCCGCAGTTCCCCTGGCTCGAACGCCATCATCGGTGGGGAAGCGGGTTCATCCTCCAACAGCTGCCGCGGCTCTTCCTCGTGCGGCAAGCGCCTCCTTAGCCGGTCTTGCAGCGCCTGCCGATCGGCAACGAGGTTGTCGAGGGGCAGCGGCTCGTGGTCTGGCCGCTGCCCTTTCACCAATCGTTCAACCAGCGCCCACGTGCCCTCCAGGACAAATACGCCGCAATCATAATGGTTCGTCTGTCTGGCCATGGGGGCTGGCGCCAAGGTAGCATTCAGCAGTCCTGCGAGCTGTTTTGCAGGCACGTCGTTATATCCCTCTCGCTGGAGGGAGTCGTAGTGATAGGCGAACCGCCTTTCGGGGTCGCGGCGATCAACGAGCAGCAGCGACCAATGGGTGCCGGGGCTAGTAGCCGTGCCATTATTCACTGGCAAGAACAGGAAGTCGGCTGTGGCGTTGTTTTGATTATAGATGGACTGCAATATGCCTCGAGCGTCTTGCGGCGACGTGTGTCGCAGTAGATGGGATACGGAAGGATCCACCAGCCGAGTCCGGGCAGCGAGCGCCGGATTGATCCCCTGCAGTTGCCGCTCCAGCAAATTGTAATCTCTCTGGACATGGGCGTCGCTCAGCCATTCGGCGGCGCCGAGCACCCGCCCCGTTGCAACGTTGGACGGGGCTGTCGGATCGAGCGCCCCGATCTGAGCCCCAGAGGAACTGGTCGTCAGTGTGGTCACATCAACCAGTGGAAGGCCGCGGTAGGTGCCTGGCAGCTTAGCGGTTGCTGGCGAGGCGGGTTGGGGAGCTCTTGCCGGTGCCGCTGGCCCAGCTTCAGCAGCGGCCCCAACGCGCCTGGTGACTGCGTCTGCCGGATGAGCAGCAAGGACAGTTTCGCGCCCGAGCACAATGCGCGGCAGGATATCCCGGAGGTGAGCCAATGCAGAACCGATACTTAGTCTATTACCATAGGAGACAGCCTTGAAGCTCTCAACATCTTTATCCAGCGATTTGTCGTGAATCCGAGCGGCAATCCCAGGCTTGTTATTTTGACGCAGATACTGGCTAAAATGTCTAAGAAAATTTGTATAGCCGCCCACGGTATCTGGATTCCGTCCGGTCGCAGGCGCTGCCAGGTACTCCTTGGTCGAAGCGGCTCTGTAATCTCTAATGAGCTCGGCATCGTCAGGATAGGGGATCACGAGAGGGCGACCCATAATCGGGGCTCCGCTTGTCGACTTCTTGAGGTAACGCAGTGCGCCAGCCACGGTGGAGGAACCACCCGTACTCTCGTACTCCTTGAGATCCTGATCCAGCGACGAATGGTAAAGCCGAGCAGCAAACCCTGGCTTGTTGTTTTGAAGGAGCCACCGACTAAAGCCGAAAAGAGAATTTACATTGAAAGTGACCGTGTTCGCGCTGGCCTTACCCGCGTGGAATGCTGCCCTCAGCCCTTCGATAGCGGTCGCATCGTTGGAATAGACAGGACGCTTGTCGGAACCGTTGGGGACTACAATTGGACGATCCGGCTGCACTGTCGAGGACATCGAACCACCACCTCCGGGATGCGGTGCTGGGGTGGATTCGTGTTCATCCCTCTGCCTGACGAGCTGCGCCTCAGATTCCGGTGTAGCCACCTTATGAGGATCCTGCATCGGTTCGATCCCCTCCATCTCCTGCTGCAACCAAGCCAAAGCTTGGCGAGCGGCGGCTTCATCAACCGCGGAGGATGTCTCCACACCTCTGGCGGACGCCGGCAGAGCCTGCTCCGCCCGCCGTCGAAAGAGCTCTGGCGAGGCGGATTTCTCCGCCCACAATCTGGGCTGCGTAGCGAGTCCCCGTCCAGATTTATGTGGCACCGCCTCGCTTGGCAGCGGGCTGCTCCTGTCCCGTGCAGCTACCAGCCCCTCCGGGGCGCCCTGGTCGCCGTGGCGCCAGTTCAAGTGAGGGACGGCCTCTCCAAAGTCGGGTGCTTGGTGTTGGTGCGCGGTTGGGGCGAGAGACAATGGTAGATCGGTGCCCTCCTTATAACCTACCGGCAGGAGCTCCTCTGGCCAATCGAATCCCTGCTGTGGTGCGGTATGCTGAGCAGCGTCGCCACGGGGACGAGCCTCCATGCTGACCGCGTTTTCCAGATGACTCCCGAGTATAACGCGCGGCGGGTGCTTGCGGATATAAACCAGTGCAGATTCGATCGGAGCTCCACGAGTAGAGGAGGCGGCCTTGTAGCTCTCAACATCTTTATCCAGCGATTCATCGTAAATCCGGCCCGCAATCCCGAGCTTGTCATTTTGACGTAGGTAATGACTGAAATGGTTAAGAGCAGTTGCGTAGCCGCTCGCGGATCTGAAATGTCTAGTGAGCGCGGCGTCGTCAGGATGGGGGTTCAGGACAGCGCGACCCACAATCGGGGCGGCTCCGCCTATCGGCTTCATCAGTTGACGCAGTGCGCCAGCCACTGTGGAGGAACCACCCCTACTCTCGTACTCCTCGAGATCCTGGCTCAGCGACGGATGGTAAAGCCGAGCAGCAAACCCTGGCTTTTTGTTTTGAAAGAGCCAACGACTAAAGCCGAAAAGAGAATTTGCGCTGCGAGTGACCGTGTCCGGCCTGGCTTTACCCGCAAGGAGTGCAGACTTCAGCCCTTCGATGGCGGTGGCATCGTTGGAATAAACAGGACGCTTGTCGGCACCGTCGGGGGCCACAATTGGACGATCCGGCTGCACTGTCGAGGGCATCGACCCATCGAGATGCGGCGCTGGGGTGTATTCGTGCTCATCCCCCTGCATCGCGAGCTGCGCCTCCCGTTCCGATGTACCCACCTGATGGGCAGGGAGTTGCATCATCGCGCGAGCGCCTGAGTCACCAACCTGACCTGGTTGCCGCTCAGTGACAGCATGCTGCAGATTGCTTTGGATCCTCTGCCTCTTCGTTGGTCTCAACTCACCTTTGCCATGCGAGCCATTGACGAGGACATCCTCGCCTGGTGCACTCATCAACTCATCCGCCGCCTGCAATTCGCCCAAGTGCTGCTCAAAACCGGCTTGGCCGGCTTGTCCGCTTGCTCGTGCGGTACGGCGTGCTGCACCTGCAGCCAAGCTGCTACGATGAATGTCCAGTTTGTACGGGTGCACGCTAGCCTCACTTCCACAGATCACATGAGCAACCTACTCAGGCAAGCTTTCGAAAGGCTGACGAGGTCCGCCGCCGCGGAAGGCGAAGGCTGGTTTTCTGCTCAGCGGTTGACGGCCTAGCGTGTTGCGGCCGCGCCGGGTATCACGCCAATCAATCTGAATAGTCGATGCGTCAAACGAACCAGGATAGGATTTTCGTAGCGGGGCTGCTCTACTCACTCTTGTCCTGAGGTAGAATTCAACCATATCGCCGAGCAACTGGATGCCGATTGGATACCCGATCCGGAAAGCTTCAGCTCATATGTGACGCGAGGATGAGAATCGTGGCAGCTCCAGACCGACGGGCTGCCACCCACAGCGGCGATGACCGACGAGGGTCTTCTATTGCCAAGGTAATCGTCCGTTCGGGGACCTATGTGTTCCTATGCTCGTCGAGCGGATCGGGTGGGCCGCACCGCCGTAGCGTTACGGCGAGCGGAAGCGGCGTTGGGTGCGGCTTTTCCCCTGAACGCTTCACACCAGGCTGATAGGGGATCTTGCAATCGCACACACGCGGTCTGCAGGCGTGCCTATCAAGCAGTTTGCTCAGACCAACGTCGCGGCGAGCCTATCCTCAATACGCAGCGCAAGTCCTAGACTCCACGATCGTCCTTCGGTGCAGATTTGCTCGCGCCTCGCCCTGATTACAGCCGATAAGGCGAGCTAACAATTGCAAGAGCCACAAGCTACTCCAGCTCGATCGGTTTGCTGTTCCAGTCGGGCGGGGTCTGACCGAGAATGTTGCGAACGAAGAAGTCTAGGAGTTTGCGCTCGGTGTAGGTGCCTAGAGTATGGTGATTGGCACCAGGAACGTAGACAATGTCAAAATCTTTTCCTGCCTTGATGAGTCGATCGGCAAGCTGGAACGAGCAAAACGGATCGACATTATCATCCATTTCGCCGACCGCGATCATCAGCTTGCCCTGCAGCCTGTGAGCATTGTCAACGGCGGAGGATTGCGAATATTCAATGCCGACCGGCCACCCCATCCACAGTTCATTCCACCAGGTCTTGTCTATCCTGTTGTCGAAGCAGCCGTTTTTGGCGACGGCGACCTTGTAGAAATCGGGGTGAAAGAGCAGCGCGCTGACTGCACTCTGGCCGCCGGCGGATGCGCCAAAAATGCCGACGTTGGATATGTCGTACCATGGATATTGCGCGGCCGCCGCCTTGTGCCACAGAATGCGATCGGGAAATCCTGCGTCCTTCAGATTCTTCCAAGCAACATCATGGAAGGCGCGGGAGCGGTTGTTGGTGCCCATGCCGTCGATCTGAGCAACGACGAAGCCCAGCTGCGTGAGCGGCTCTGTCCACCGCGAGAAGGATTTTGGGACGAAGGAGCCGTGGGGTCCAGCATAGATATTCTCCACAACCGGGTATTTCTTCGTCGGGTCGAAGTTGGCTGGCAGGTGGAGCACACCCCAGATGTCAGTTTTGCCGTCGCGCCCCTTGGAATGGAAACTGAGCGGCGGCTGCCAGCCTGCGGCGACGAGCTCGGAAATGTCGGCCGTCTCGATCTGCTGGAGCTTGGCATTGTCGCTGGCGCGGTAGAGTGCCATGCGCGGGGGCAGATCGATGCGTGACCAGAGATCGACATAATAGCGCCTGTCAGGCGAGAACTCGATATGGTGGTTGGCCGGTTCGGGCGTCAGTGCAGTCAGTCCCTTGCCGTCAAAGCCGATGCGGTAAGCATGGACCCAATAGGGGTCCTCCTGCGAGTTCATCCCGCTCGCCTCGAACCAGATCTGACGCTTCACCGGATCGACATGGTTGACCCTCCGGACGACCCACTCACCTCGGGTGATCTGGTTTTCGAGCGCGCCTGTCCGGCCGTTGAAAAGATACAAATGCTCATACCCGTCGCGCTCTGATGCCCAGATGATCTCCTTCCCGTCATCGACATCGTAACGGAAGATTTTTCCGGCATCCTCCTGGCCATGCCCCAGCGGCAAATAATCCACGAATGTCTCGCTGGTCTCATCGATCAGGGAGCGCCCGCGGCCCGAGGCGGCGTCTACCTCGACCAAGCGATAGAGCTGATGCCCGCGCTGGTTATATTCGAAAGTGAAGCCGCGGCTGTCCGCCCACCACCGGAGAGGGGAAAGTTCGAAGACGTTCGAGAAGAGGGCACCGTCAATCACGATCTGGCGCCGGCCGGCAATGTCGAACAGGACTGGTTGGGGCAGCGGAAGGACATCGCCCGGCCTGGGATAGAATATTGTTGAATATTCCCGCTCCAACTGGTCCGTCGATGAATTGAGGTAGCGGACCTCTCGCCTATAGCCGGGGCGAACAAGGTAAGCGGCGAGGTGGCGCGAGTCCGGCGACCAGCTCAGCGTCGAAAAGACGTAGCAATTGCCTTCGGCTCCGTCCCGGCTCAGAGGAACATCCTGCAATCCGTCCTCGCTGCGCAGGAAAACGTTGCAGTTCTTGATATAGGCGATCCATTTGCCGTCGGGCGACGCGTTGCTCTTGTCGGGGTTGTTCTCCGCTGGCGGCGTGTAGCGGTGGCTGAGCTCCCTACGGTCCCCTTTCCTTGCATCGAATGTGGTGCTGGTACAGTCATAGCTTGCAAGGTCGCAGCTCCACCGGGTGTCTTCAATCTGGAAGTCGAGCCTGCGACCATCCTCACTCAGTTCGAAACGGTCGAACGGAAGATTGCCGGCTTGATAGCTCTCATGGCTCACCTTGTTTAGCGCTGCCGCCAGACGCGCCTGATCGAAAGCGGGCCGCTTGAAACCCGTGGCAGCATCGACCTGCATGAACTGCTGCTCGCCGTGGCTAGTCCGGCGGTAGACGAAGGCTTCACCCCCGGTCAGCCAGAAAGGCATTTTGGGGACATTGACAGTGAGCCCGCCATATCGATCGTTGATCGTAAGTGCGCGCTTGAAATCGGCCGGCGCTAGCGTCGGGTGTAAACTTTTCGAACCCTTGGCCAGCGTCTGAGTTGCCGATCGCCATGCCGCGCGCGTCAAAGCGCCGATCCTGGACATACCTGTTCACTTCTTTCGGTTTTCGGAATGCTAATTTTGAAGTTGGGTTCTCGTCGCCGGTCTGCAGCAGCGCCGAGCGTCGCCTTGGAGGAGAGCCAGCACGCGGGTGCAGCCAGGCACGCGCAACAGGGGCGCTCCTTGGACATCCAGGCACTGGTTCGGGTGCCGATTGAAGAGTTGGCGTCCGTCGCCGAAACAACCAGGAAAGAGCGTCCATGCAGCCCTGACGCGACTATTTCCCCGCGAGTATGGCCGCTTGCTTTTCTGCATCATCTGAAAGGTCCTGCTCTAGTCGGGCCGGATGTCACCCCGGCAGATTGTGCTATTTCGACAATCTCCGAGCGATTGCCGCCGGCCCATGACGAGGTTTACCGATAGGGCGCAATATGCGTGCCAAAGGAAAAGCGGTTTAATACACGGCAATCCGCCTATGTCGCATCCCCAACATCGTCGCACACCGGACAATGCCGGACGATATTGTCCCGGGGCGTCAAATTGGTTTGATGGTGACCCAACAACTGGCGGATGACGATCTCGAAATGCGCGACAACGGCCTCGGTGGACACTGTCGCCGCGCCCAGCACGCTGGCCGCCTGCCCGGCGATGTCCGCGCCCAGGCGGATGGCCTTGGCCACGTCGACGCCATCGCGGATCCCGCCCGACGCGATCAGCTTCACCGTTGGCAGCGCCCGACGCACCGCCTGCACGCTGGTCAGGGTGGGAATCCCCCAATTGGCGAATGACATCGCCACTGCACGGTCGGCGGCATTGCGGGCGCGCTCGCCCTCCACTGCGGCCCAACTGGTGCCGCCGGCGCCGGCGACATCGATTACCGCCACGCCCGCCTCGACGAGCGCACAGGCCACCGAGGCGGACAGGCCGCCCCCACTTCCTTGGCCACGATCGGCACGCCCACGATGCGCGCGGCGCCAGCGATCAGCGCCAGGACGCCGCGCCAGTCGCGGTCGCCCTCCCGGCTGTACCGCTTCCTGCAGCGGATTGAGATGGACGATGAGCCCATCGGCCTCCAGCGCGTCCACCGCGCGACGCGCCAGGTCCAGGCCGTCGGCCTCCCGCAGTTGCGCGGCGCCGATATTGGCCAGCAAGGGAATGTCTGGCGCCAGGCGGCGCAGCGCGCGCGTTAGCCCCTGGGAGTTACGGGATTGCAGGCTCACACGCTGCGAACCGCACATGGCGATCCGCAAGGCTTGCGCTGCCTCGCTCAAATGCCGGTTGATGGCCTCGGCCCGTGGCATGCCGCCGGCCATAGAGCTGATCAGCAGCGGCGCGCGCATAGCCTTGCCCAGCAGCGAGGCGCGCAGGTCGATCTGCGTCAGGTCCAACTCGGGCAGTGCGCAGTGTTCGAAATGGATGTACTCCCAGCCAGCGGCCACCGTGGCCGGCGCCGTTCGCCGATCCAGCACCAGCGAAGCGCGCAGCTGAGCGCAGCCCTCGAATCCGGAGAGAACGCACGGTACGCCGTGCCCCAGCGCCTGCTCCACGGCGGCGAGCTGCTCCGGCGCGATCAGGCCAACGTCGTTGCAATCGTCTAGCCAGAACAGCAGCGCCAGTTCGCGATAGAACGCCACGATCAGCGTTTCGTTCTGCGGATCACGGCCGGTGCGGGCGCTGGTGTCGCGCAGGCTCGGGTGAATGCGTTGCAGGATTGGGGGACGCGTGACGCAGTCAAAGCTCCCCTTGCCAAGCACGGAGCAGGCGAGTGAGAGAGCAGATGAATAGGCGTGTCGCCAATATTTTCGCATTGCTATAATCGATTATAGTTGTGAGGAGCAATTTGAGACCATTTACTTGCGGCTCAAGTCACCCATAAAAGAAGGCAAGCACCGATTCGGTAGCTTATCCCCTGTCTTTCGCGTACTCGCGGCCGTGGCGCCGGGTGAACGATTGAAGACCGCCGGTCTCACTCGCAGGTGGGCGCCAGGGCGTGGGACGGTTGGCAAGCCACAGGAGTAGGACAATGTCGAAGGATTCGGGTAAGGGCGATAATCACGGCGGCGGGCCGGGCAAGATCGAGATCACGATGGTGGTGAACGGCCAGCCCACGCAGGTCGAAGCCAATCCCAACCAGCCGCTTCACGTCATTCGTACCAAAGCCCTTGAGAACACGCAGAATGTCGCCCAACCAGCCGAGAATTGGGAATTGAAGGATGAGGCCGGCAACTTGCTCGACGTCGACAAGAAGCTTGGCGATTTCGGTTTCCCGAATACTGTGACCCTGTTCCTCAGCCTGAAGGCGGGCGTCGCAGGTGCCTAAACCCCAAAGTGTGGATCCGGAGGTCTCCCGAGCGAAGTTTGATCGGGAGATCGGCCGGTTCCGGCCATATGCTGATGTCTATCGGGCTCAGGGCTGCTTCTTGATCGAGGCGACCTTTCCGCGCGCTTTCTTCATTTTCGCAAGCCTCAAGTTAAAACCACGGGTGATCAGCGCAGCGAGCGAGGTCGACTTCACCGACTACGACTTAAGACCACCGTCCGTGGTCTTCGTCGATCCGTTTACGCGTCATCCGATTGCCCGGAAAGATCTATACCTGAAAATGCTTAGACGTCCGCCGCTGCCCGGAACGCCGCCGGAGATGATAGGAGCTCTCATCCAGCAGAACGCCGTGCCGCTGACGGACTTCATCCAGGCCAACAGTCCCGAGGACGAACCATTCCTGTGCATGGCGGGCGTCCGGGAATACCACGACAATCCAGCCCATTCAGGTGATCCATGGCTACTTCATCGGGGTTCTGGCGAAGGCTGTTTGGCCTTCATCCTGGACAAGATCATCAAGTACGGAATCATTCCTATAGAGCAGTTGCAGATTCAACTCCCACCGGCAATCGTAGGAATGGTGGTATCCCCTCAGGCGATACAAGAATGACTGGTTTGAGAGATGTAACGATCGTGACTCTCCCGCGCGGCTGCATCTCGACCACGCATGGGCATCTGCGCTCAGTTGGTCGCGAAGGCAATGAGGGGATGGCGCTCTGGGTCGGCGTTCAGCAAGACCGGCACTTTGCCGTAACAGAGACGGTTATCCCGGCGCAGCGTCACATTCGGACAAACGATGGCGTTTGCGTGATCGTTGCGGCCGAAGAACTGCACCGGCTCAATGTCTGGCTCTACAAAAGCGGCCTGAAACTCTTGGCCCAGATTCACAGCCATCCGGGCCGCGCCTACCATTCGACGACGGACGACGCTTATGCGGTTGCTACCACGGTTGGGTGTCTGTCGCTGGTAGTGCCGAATTTCGCCCGCGAGCCTTTCGATTTTGCTCGGGTCGCCGCCTATCGGCTTGACGAAAAGGCCAAATGGAATGCGCTCCCTCCCGCGGCACTGTCGCGAATGATCATGATATCGAGTTGAACAATGGCATTCGCTAACTTCATCGATCGTGCCGCCACGGCGGCATCTCAGGTCCTGGCCGATTTTCATCTGGGAGACTTCAAAGCAGCTCTTGAAAAGCAGGTCGTGGCAGTCGCCTTCGACCATCAGGCCGCTTCCTGCGCCGAAGGCCAGGCGACACTAGATCTTGCGGTGAGATTGCTCGCTAGGCTCTACCCGGTTCTGGCGATACTCCCGCTGGACAGCGCGGCGAGCTCTCAAGCCCAAGCGCTGGAGCGCTTGGCAAAGTCGATCAATCCAAAAGTCGGCATCCGGCGTTCCGGCAAGTCTGCCACCGTCTGCGTCGTTGCAGGGGTAACGCGCCCATCACTCCGGTGCCCGATCTTTTTCGTGGGATCGGACGGTTGGGCGGCAAAGCTGTCGCGTACGGACCCGGTGGGCTCTGGCCCAAGTCTGCTGCCTTTTGGAGCTGGCGCCGCCAGTTGCTTCGGCGCCGCCAACGTCTTTCGAACTATCTTCGCCGCCCAGTTGACCGGCGCCGAGTTGGACGAAACCATCGACCTCTCGCTATGCAGCTACGACAAGACCAAAGCCGGGGAGGCTGGCCCGATCGACTTCCCAGTCGACCTTGGCGAAACCCACCTCGTTGGGCTCGGTGCGATAGGCCATGGCTCGCTTTGGGCGCTAGCGAGACAACCCGATCTCAAGGGTCGTCTGCATGTAATCGATCACGAAGCGATCGAACTCTCAAACCTGCAGCGCTACGCATTGGCCGGCCAGGCGGAGATTGGTATGTCCAAGGCGGTTCTTGCAGCCACCGCCCTTAGATCGACTGGCCTTGAGGTCGAGGCGCACCCTCTGACGTGGGCAGAATATGTTGCGCGCCGGGGCAATTGGGTCTTAGACCAAGTGGGTGTGGCGCTTGACACCGCCGCCGACCGTCTGGCTGTCCAAGGTGCACTGCCGCGATGGATCGCAAACGCTTGGATGCAGGAGCACGATCTCGGTATCTCCCGGCATGGTTTCGATGACGGCCAGGCTTGCCTTTGTTGCATGTACCTGCCATCCGGAAAATCCAAGGACGAGCACCAGCTGATTGCCGAGGAACTCGGAATACCGGAAGCACACGAGCAGGTGAAAACGCTCCTGCAGACAAATGCCGGAGTTCCCAACGACTTTGTAGTTCGCGTGGCTACAGCGATGGCTGTGCCGTTTGAACCGCTAGCCCCGTTTGTCGGCCAGCCCCTGCGCTCCTTTTATCAGCAGGCTATCTGCGGCGGTCTGGTGTTCCAGCTTAGCGAAGGAAGTCGCCGCGTTCGAACTGTGGTTCCGATGGCCTTTCAGTCGGTGCTTGCCGGGATTATGCTTGCCGCGGATTTGGTCAAGCATAGTGCGGGGTTTCCCATGAGCCCGACGACGAGCACTCGGGTGAATCTTCTGCGCCCCCTTGGCTCTCACTTGCACGATCCGAAGGCCAAGGACTCCAGCGGCCGCTGCATCTGTAGCGACGACGATTTCATTGCCGCTTACAGGCGCAAATACGGAGCGCGTTGATCAGGTAAGCGATGTCTCGGCCGCCTAAGCAGACGCGCACCTCTCCGTAGACGCAGGGGGCGCGGCTTGTGGGCGTGACCATGGGCGCCATTATGACACGCTTGGCCCGCTCCTTTGCCGGCCTATCGTCCTCCGCGCATGATCCCGTGCCGACGTGATGATCCAGCACCAGCCGCCATGGCACCAGAGGCTGGTCAAACCTCCGTTGTTGGCCGGTTTGGACAGTGCTGCATCAGGTCTCGACCGACGTCTCGACAGTCAGGGCTGCTTCGACGGGTGTGAAGATGTCAACATCGACCCCAGGCGCCCGAATCGTCACAATCAGGGCGTACCGAGCCAGAGCGTCGACGCGTTCCAGGTAAGGCTTCTCCTTCCACCAGCCCCCGACCGGGAACACGCCGATCGCGTCACGCTCGGCGAGATCGGCGGCGCTGCCCGACCAGAAATCGGCGTGCAACGAGCCGCGATCGCGGAAGGTGCCGAGCAGCCACTCTTCTCCGCCTCCAGCAGGCGCCCCTTCCTCCTCGTCCCGAGCGGCCTGATTGATGCGGGCTCGGAATTCGTCGACTGTCTCGGTCGCTGACTTTACTCTGAACCGAAGACCATGGGACGCGTAACGATGCCGGCGGGTCCATCCGCGTTCACCGGGGTTGGGTTCGATGAAATAGGACAGCGTGACGCGGAGCTCGACCTGGGCAGCGCCGAGCGCCGCGAGCTGCTCCTTCGGCCAAGGCAGGCGATGCAGCTTCATGTCACGCGTTTTGGCAGCCGCGCCGCCCTCGCGCTGGAAAGGCTGAAGCTCATCTTCAACGATAAGCGTGAGGTCGTTCACCGTTGACAGAAGCGCGCGCCCAAGATCTGGCACGCCGTAACCATAGCGCCGCACGAGCGCCTGGATCTCGCCCTTCGCTCCGTTGCACGCATCGATGCGTGCGCGCATCGCCGGAGTCCATTCGGCCGAGTGGACGATCAGGGCGCGAACCGATTCAGGCCACAGCTCGGGGCGCGCTGATAGAATTAGTCCCGCCATCCGTGCGGCATGGGCCGTTGCCGCGCTCGTATCTCCGAGGGTGGTGAAGTGGCGCAGTTCGGGTCGACAGAAAGTGGTCAATATCTGCAGATCGTCGATCGGCTCGCCGGGCAACACACCGTCATGGGCGAGATTGCCGCCTTCGAAGACGACCTCGGGCTTCACCGGCCACTGCCTGTCCCAAACGACCGAAGTGCGACTGCGCGGCGAGAGCTCGCCGACCGGCGCGATCGGAGCGTAGCCCGAAAAGTCGGTGTCAATGATATCGACCTTTTCTGTGAAAGCGCCGACCGTCAGCGCATTCCAGGCCTGAGAAGGATCATCGACTGCTTCCAGATCGTTGCGCGTCAAATGCTCGGCCGGCATGAGGTCATCGCCGATGTTGCCGGCAGAGAGAACGATCAAGCGTCGCTGTTCCTCTTCGAAACAGAGTTGGTCGATAGCGGCAGACCACGATGTGGGCCTTCCACGCGCCGGACTGGCGCTTGTCACAGCCATTGCGATCGCGCGGCGGCGCTCCGGCGCCTGCACCTCGGCGCGGGCGATCGCTTCCGCGGTGATCGCGCCATAGAGTTCTGGATCGTTTGCCTCGTCTTCTGGCGGAAGGATACGAACACTCTCCAGCCGAAAGGGCAATGGAACTGGATCGCCTCCGACCAGGAGCGGGACCAGATCACCGTACAGGCCGACACCTGCCATTCGCGTCCCGTGGCCGCTCCACGCAGGTGT
Source organism: Mesorhizobium sp. M1E.F.Ca.ET.063.01.1.1 (assembly GCF_003998155.1). NCBI lineage: Bacteria > Pseudomonadati > Pseudomonadota > Alphaproteobacteria > Hyphomicrobiales > Phyllobacteriaceae > Mesorhizobium > Mesorhizobium sp. M1E.F.Ca.ET.063.01.1.1. The sequence continues at coordinate 1,110 of NZ_RZSC01000004.1, read as the reverse complement.
GTCGTCGCTGCCCCATGCCGGTTTGACGGTGTGCCAGTCTTAAACGGCAAGTGCGGGTTCGATCAACGGGTGGGTGCGACGCACGCCGCTGTCGAGAATGCAGACCGCAATATCGGATTGAGGCGGTCTGACGCGCCCGAGAAGCTCGTCGCTCCAGTCCCTTTGCTCCGCGCCGCCAAGGCCCAGGAAGAAGGACGGCGTATCCTTCGCGCGCCGCAGCTCGGCGACGACATCGCTGTGCGCAATCATGCGGTCGAGCATTGCCGTGCTGGCGAGGGCCAGCATGACCACCCGCTCCGGAAACCTAACCGCATGCGTGCGCAAAGTGATGTTCAGGGCTTCGGCAATGTGCTCGAAGTTCTCGCGGCGACCGTCGCGCAGCCAGACTTCCCACCACACCTGCTCGTCAGCGGCCTGGGGGAAGAGGTCGTCGTGGTCGGTAAACAACGATCGTGCAGTCGCCAGCCTGACTGTCTCCATGCGGGAGACGAGCGGCTCGTTGCGCGGTCTGCCGCGGTCAGTATCAACGTCTCGATACGCCTCGACTTTCCGCAAATAATAGGCTTGCGCGCTTTGCGGCAGGAACACCGACGCTGTGATGGGAGCACCGGGTTGAGTTGGCTCATGGACGGCGACCAGCTCCATGTGCTGGCGACGATCGGCCAACTGGTCGAGGGCCGCCCGTCCGGACATGGGCAGATCGATCGCGAGGTAAAAGCCAGGCGTGCCGACCGACAGCTGGGGGTCACGCGCCGCAATCTGCTGGCGTGCACTTTCGACCGCTTGTTCGATGGATTGCGTCAAGGCCGCAGCATGCGACGCCCGATCACGCGCCGGCAGCGGCGGTGCATGTATAAGTTGGTTGGGCCGCCGATAGGCTTCCCGAATGCCGTTGTTGCGAAGGTGGATATGGGCGCGGTCGCGCGGAAAATCGTCTGCCATTATGATCTGTGCTGTCGCTACTCAAACAGCGACGCCTGCCGGCGTTCCTTCAGAGCGTCGATGAGCGCTTCCGAGGTGATCCGCTTCCCCCCCCGCAATATGATGGTTTTTGCAGCGTCGTCGGCCGCGCGCGTGATCTCGGCCTGCGACAGTCTCTCTGCCTGAGAG
>NZ_RZSC01000049.1:0-17967 GCF_003998155.1 Mesorhizobium sp. M1E.F.Ca.ET.063.01.1.1 | reverse complement strand
GGGTGGGGGTGACTGGCACAAGCGGTTGCGCCGACCCCCACCCCGACGCTGCGCGTCGACCCTCCCCACAAGGGGGAGGGTAAAAGCGATCACCGCCCGCCGATGACGCCGATATAGTCCGACACCCAGCGGTAGTAAGGCACGCACTGGTCGTTCTGGCTGGCGCATTTCGACACCGGCGTCTTCCAGAACTTGATCTTCTCGAAATTGTCGTAGCCGTTGGTCTTGCAGCCTTCCTCGCCGAGCAACTCGTTACCCTTGCAGGCGGCCGGCACCACCGGCAGCGAGCCGAACCAGGCCGAGACGTCTCCCTGGACCTTGGGTGAGAGCGAGTGCTCGAGCCACATATAGGCGCAGTTCGGATGGGCGGCGTCGGCCTCCATCATGGTGGTGTCCGCCCAGCCGGTGACGCCTTCTTCCGGCACGGTCGAGGCGACCGGCTTCTTGGCGGCGACAAGCGTGTTCACCTGATAGGGCCAGGAGCCTGAAGCAACCACGCCTTCGTTCTGGAAGTCGTCGACCTGGATCGCGGCGTCATGCCAGTAGCGGCCGACCAGCGTGCGCTGCGTGCGCAACAGATCGAGCGCCGCCTTGTACTGGTCCTCGGTAAGCTCGTAGGGGTCCTTGATGCCCAGTTCCGGCTTGTGGAACATCAGGTAGTTGGCGGCGTCCGCGATGTGGATCGGGCCGTCATAGGCTTGCACTCGACCCTTGTTCGACTTGCCGTCGGGCAGCTTCATCTCCTCGAAGACGACGTTCCAGCTCTTGGGCGCTTCCTTGAAGACGTCGGTGTTGTACATCAGGATGTTCGGGCCCCACTGGTAGGGAACGCCGTAGTGCACCTTGTCGACGGTGAACCAGGGCGCGTCCTTCAGGCGGTCGTCGACCGTCTTCCAGCTCTTGACGAGGTCGGTGTTGATCGGCTGCACGCGCTTGCCGGCGACGAGGCGCAGCGAAGCATCACCCGAAGCCGTCACCAGGTCGAACCCGCCCTCGTTCATCAGCGAGACCATTTCGTCCGACGTGTTGGCGGTCTTGACGTTGACCTTGCAGCCGGTCTCCTTCTCGAAGGCAGACACCCAGTCATAGTTCTTGTCGGTCTCGCCGCGCTCGATGTAGCCCGGCCAGGCGACGATATTGAGCTCGCCCTCGCCCTTGCCGAGTTCCTTGACCTGGGCGATCGCCTGACCCGAGAAGGCCAGCGCAACCGTCAACGCCGTGCATGACTTCAGGAATGCATTCATCATCGATCTCCCATTTTGGCGCGTGACCCCGAAACCGCTTCGGTTTTCGAAAAGGATCATGCGCAAACCTGAACGCCAGAGCTCAGTGCCCCGACAGCCGCGCTCCCGAGCGGCTTTTGTTCCCTGGCGAAAAAGTGCTGTGAAAAATCCGGTTTCGCAAATTCATTTATCAGAAAGTCGATATCGGTTTTTCCGATAGACGGACGCCTTCAAGCCGCCGCCGTCGCCAGCCAGCAGGCGGCATTGAAGCGAGCCTTACCGTCCTCCACGAAAGGCGCGAATGCACCAGGCAAGACCGTGGTGATTTTTTCGGCCGTTGCCTGGTCTACCTCGCGCAGCGCAGCGCCGACCGGCCCCAGCCGGGTGACATATGTCATCAGATCGCCTTCGGCGATCTGACACAGGACGTCCGCCTGTTCGACTTTGATTGACGACCAGCCGCTCGCTTCAAGGATCCGCTTCACCTTGGCGCCGTCGGCAAAGGCAAACTGCCCCGGCGCCTCAGGGTCTGGCACGGGCGCGGGCGGCAGGAAAGGCGCGGCCGCTCGCGCAGCGGTCGTCATGAAATCATTCTCGACCGGACTGCGCCAAGCGACAAAGGCGAGTTTGCCACCGCGCCTCGCGGCTTGTCTTATGTTGGTGAACGCGGCCACGGGATCATCGAAGAACATGACACCAAAGCGCGAGACAACAGTGTCGAAGCGCGCTGATTCGAACGCATATGTCTGGGCATCGCCCACTTCAAAACTTGCATTTGCCACCTTTTCCAGCCGCGCGCGCTCCGTCGCCAGGGCGACAAGCGGCTGCGAGATATCCAGCCCAACACAACGTCCGTCGTTGCCGACGCGGCGCGCCATCGCCAGAGTCGTGGCGCCGGCGCCGCAGCCGATATCCAGGACATTGCCCCCTTCTCCGGGATAGCCGGCATCCACTACGAGGCGCTCGAACGGCGCCAGTACCCCGTCGAGGATCGGCTGCATCTCGACCCAGGCCTTTCCGCTGACGTCATTCCAGAGAGCTGCTTGCTGTGTGTTTGGCTGCGCGGATTGCGGCATAACGGACCTCGCTTTCTGTTGCTCTCGCCGATCGTCGCGAGCACTCTACGAGTTCAAGCCGACTTGAGGTCAAGCATGAAAGATATGGACATTGCCGAAGTGTCGCGCCGCACCGGCGTGCCCGCCTCGACACTTCGTTACTACGAGGAGAAGGGCCTCATCGCCTCGATCGGCCGTCGCGGCCTGCGCCGCTTGTTCGAGCCGGCCGTCCTGGAACGGCTCGCCTTGATCGCGCTTGGACGCGCGGGTGGATTCGCACTGGACGAAATTTCCTCGATGCTGACGCCCGACGGTCTGCCGAAAATGGATCAACGGCGCTTGGATGCCAAAGCGAACGAACTGGACCGGACCATCCAGTGCCTGACCGCGATCCGAGAGGCTTTGCGTCACGCCGCCCGATGTCCGGCCGTCCGGCCGATGGAGTGTCCGACGTTCCGGCGCGCCGTCAGGCTGGCCGGTGCCGGCCGCTTCGAGGTTGCTCCGATCGGTCCGTTCAAGGCGGAGGCCGTTCCCGCAACAAGGCGCAAGCGCAAGACTGGCGACGTCAGCCTGGAGTAGGTCACACTAGCGGCGGACCATGCGTTGCGATTGGGCGAGGCCGATGAAATCGCGGGCGGACTGCGGCAGGCTGGAGCCACGGCGCCAGACCATGCCGACCTGGACGACCGGAAGCGAGCCGGAGATATCGCGGGATTCGATGCGGTCGCCTTCCAGCGACCAGGGGCGGTAGACGAGGTCGGGCAAAAGCGCCACGCCGGCGCCGGTGGCCACGAGGCTGCGCACGGCCTCGACCGAGCGGGTGCGGAAGGCGACATGGGGTCTCGCGCCGATCGCCGACAGCAGCTTGCCGGTGTTTTCCTCGATCTCGTCGACGGTCAGCATGATCAGCGGCTCGGACGCGATATCGCCGATACCGATGATGTCGGCGCTGGCGAGCCTGTGGCTGAGCGGCAGCCAGAGCCGATAGGCCGAGACCTCGAGGATTTCCGACTGCAGCGCGGTGCGGTCGCGCAGATTGGAGGTGACCATGACGGCGATGTCGAGCTTGCCGCCGACCAGGAGGTGCTCGAGATAGTCGCCATTGTCCTCGATGGCCGAGACCTCGACGCCGGGATAGGCGCGGCGGTAGCGCGCCAGCAAATCGGAAAGCACATAGCCGGCGACCAGCGAGGTGACGCCGAGCTGTAGCCGACCGCCGGCCGTCAGTTGGTCGCCGAGGAAGGCGCGGCGCGCATCGGAGACATCGGCCAGGATCTTCGTGGCGTGGCGCAGGAACTGATGGCCCTTGTGGGTGATGTTCAAGCCCCGCGGATGACGCTCGAACAATTCGACCCCGAGATCGCTCTCCAGCTCCTTGATCGCCTCGGTGACCGAGGACTGGGAAATCGAGAGGTTCTGCGCGGCGCCCGACACCGTGCCCTGCTCGGCGACGGCGACGAAGAACTGGAGCTGGCGGATGGTGAAAGCCATGGTCGGACTAAACACCGGCCCGGGCGGGAAGGGAAGGCATTGGCAGCTCCCAGCGCTAGGCCGCCGCGATGCTGAGACGCGCGCCAGCCTGGCTGAGCGCCGCAGCGATGTCGTGCGGCGGCGGCTGGTCGGTCGCGAGCTCCGAAAAGCCGTCGAAGCCGCAGACCTGGACCAGCCCTTGCCGGCCGAACTTGGTGTGATCGGTGACGACCAGCGAACGCTGGCCGCGCGACAGCACCATGCGGGCGAATTCCGCTTCCGCGAGCTCATAGTCGGTAAGGCCGGCGACGGCATCGACCGCGCCAATGGAGATCACCGCGTGGTCGACGGAGAAACGGCTGACGAAGTCGATCGCAGTAGCACCGAAGGCGGCACCGGAATCGCTGCGCAACTCGCCGCCTGCCATGTAGACCCGGTTGCCGTTCACGGTCGCCAGTGTGCGGGCGATGTCGGACGAGTTGGTGACCACCGTCAGCCGGCGATGGCCGAGCAGTTCGCGCGCCAGGAAGGAGGTAGTGGTGCCGGTGTCGAGCATGATCGATTCGCCGTCGCGGATGGTGGCCGCGACCATGCGGGCAATCAGGCGCTTGGCCTCGGCATTCTCGCGCATGCGGCGCTCAAACGGCGCCTCGCCGGCCATCGACGGCAGGCGGACCGCCCCATGCATCTTGAGCAGCGCTCCGTCATCGGTAAGCGGCTTGACGTCGCGCCGCACCGTCTCCAACGACACGCCCAGCCGTTCGGCCAGGCTGGCAATGGTGATCGTGCCCTCCTCGCTGAGGAGCCGCAGGATCTCTCCATGCCGTTTCGAGTGGATCATAGGGACGTCCGGGATTTTGACCGATTCTAAGGCATTCCTAACGCTTTTAAAGGAATTGCTCATATTTTCGGGCAAAACACCCAAAAAAGGTCACAGCTTTCGATTGACAGCCGCGTCGCACTGGCGTGAGATCATTCTGTGACAGGCTCGGAACTGCCACGGGAGGGTGATGGCAGAGCCGCAATCGACCGACCAGATCTTCTGGAACGTGCTTGGCGCGAGTTTTTTTCGAATCCGCGGGGGCGGACGCCGGGATCCTGAACCTGGCCAAGGGGCTCGTCGGTGCGGCGTGGGATATCGATCCCAGCGTCTCGCACCGACGAGGCTTTTGTGTTCTCTCACACCATCGCTTTGTCGAAAGCCGGCTGGAGCAGGAACAAACCCGTGAGTGCTCCGGTAGTAGCAGAAGACCGCATCCGTGCCCTGCCCTGCTGGACCGGCAGCATCGAAATCGAGCCGCTGCCGGGCGGTCTCAGCAACGCCAACTATGTCGTCACGGACGGCGCCGGGCGGCATGTCGTGCGCTTCGGCCAGGATTTTCCATTCCATCATGTCTTTCGCGAGCGCGAGGTGATGACGGCGCGAGCGGCGCATGCGGCGGGCTTCGCGCCGGCCGTGCACTATGCCGAACCTGGAATTCTGGTGACGGAATTTCTCGGCGCCAAGACCTTTCTCGGAGAGGATGTGCGCGCCAATCTCGGCCGCGTGGCGGCGCTGCTGCGCGGCTTTCACCGCGAGATGCCCAACCATGTCTCCGGCGCCGGCTTCATGTTCTGGGTGTTCCACGTGATCCGCGACTATGCCCGCACGCTGGACGAAGGCGGCAGCCGCAAGAAGGAGGAGCTGCCGCGTTATCTCACGCTGGCGGACGAGCTCGAACGGGCGCAGAAGCTGTTGCCGATCGTCTTCGGCCACAATGATCTTTTGCCGGCGAATATCCTCGACGACGGCAAACGGCTGTGGCTGATCGATTTCGAGTATGCCGGCTTCAACACCGCGATGTTCGATCTCGCGGGGGCAGCCTCCAATGCCGGCATGAACGACGATGAGTCCTTCGCCTTCCTGACCGCCTATTTCATGAAGGAGCCGGACAAAGAGATCCGCCGCTCGCATGCGGCCATGCAATGCGCCTCGCTGCTGCGCGAAGCGATGTGGAGCATGGTCTCCGAGCTCTATCTCGACGCGCCCGGCATCGACTACGTCGCCTATACCGAGGAGAACCTCGTGCGGCTCGACGCGGCGCTGGAAAACTATCGGACGAAATACGGAACCAGGCCATGACCTTGCCCAGCCATGCCGGGATCGTCGTCATCGGCGGCGGCATCATCGGCTGCTCGACCGCCTATCATCTGGCGCGCGACCACAAGGCCGACGTGGTGCTGCTGGAACAGGGCAAGCTGACCTCGGGCTCGACCTGGCACGCGGCCGGCCTCGTCGGGCAGTTGCGCTCTTCGGCCTCGATCACGCGCGTGCTCAAATATTCTGTCGAGCTCTACAAGGGGCTCGAGGCCGAGACCGGGCTGGCAACCGGCTGGAAGATGACCGGTTGCCTCAGACTCGCCACCAATGCCGACCGCTGGACCGAGTTCAAGCGGCTGGCGACGACCGCGAAGAGCTTCGGCATGGACATGCAGCTCTTGTCGCCGGCCGAGGTGAAGCGCATGTGGCCGCTGATGGAAACAAGCGACCTCGTCGGCGCATCCTGGCTGCCGACCGACGGCCAGGCCAGCCCTTCCGACATCACGCAATCGCTCGCCAAGGGCGCGCGCATACATGGCGCCAAGCTGTTCGAGGGTGTGCGCGTCACCGGCTTTACGATGAAGGACGGCCGGATCACCGCGGTGAAGACTTCAAAAGGCGACATCGCCTGCGACAAGGTGGTGAACTGCGCCGGGCAATGGGCAAGGCAGGTCGGCGCGATGGCCGGCATCAACGTGCCGCTGCAGCCGGTCAAGCACCAGTATATCATCACCGAGAAGATCGAGGGTCTGGCGACGGATGCGCCGACGATCCGCGACCCCGACCGCCGCACCTATTTCAAGGAAGAAGTCGGCGGGCTGGTGATGGGCGGCTACGAGCCGAACCCCCAGGCCTGGACGACTGATCTCCCCGGGGGCGACGTTCCCAACGACTGGGAGTTCCGCCTGTTCGATGACGACTACGACCATTTCGAGCAGCATATGGCCCAGGCGATCGAGCGGGTGCCGGCGCTCGCCAACGTCGGCGTCAAGCAGATGATCAATGGGCCGGAAAGCTTCACGCCGGACGGCAATTTCATCCTCGGCGCAGCACCGGAATGCTCCAACATGTTCGTCGGCGCCGGCTTCAACGCGTTCGGCATTGCGTCCGGCGGCGGCGCCGGCTGGGTGCTGGCGCAATGGGTGGTCGACGGCGAGGCGCCGCTCGACCTCTGGGTGGTCGACATCAGGCGCTTTTCCGGGCTGCATCGCGACCGCGACTGGGTCCGCGACCGCACGCTGGAAGCCTATGGCAAGCATTACACGATCGGCTTCCCGCATGAGGAATACCTGTCCGGCCGGCCGCGCATCGTCTCGCCGCTCTATGAGCGGCTGAAGACTCACCGCGCCGTGTTCGGCTCGAAGCTCGGCTGGGAGCGGCCGAACTGGTTCGCGCCCGACGGCGTCGAGCCCGAAGACATCTACTCGATGGGGCGGCAGAACTGGTTCGGCCCGGTCGGCGACGAGCACCAGCATGTGCGCGAGAAGGTCGGCATCTTCGATCAATCCTCCTTCGCCAAATACGAGATGGCCGGCACTGATGCGCTGAAGGCGCTCGCCTGGATCTGCGCCAACGACGTCGACAAGCCGGTGGGACGGCTGACCTACACGCAGCTTCTCAACACGCGCGGCGGCATCGAGGCCGACCTCACCGTGGCGAGGCTTGGCGAGAGCCGGTTCTACATCGTCACCGGCACCGGCTTCCGCACGCATGATTTTTCCTGGATCGGCGACCATATCGAACAGGGTCTCGACACGACGCTGAAAGACGTCACCGAGGAGTTCGGCACGCTGTCGCTGATGGGGCCGCGCGCCCGCGACGTGCTGTCGGCGGTAACTGACGCCGATGTCTCGAACACAGCCTTCCCCTTCGGCCACGCCCGCGAAGTCGGAATTGCCGGCCACACGGTGCGGGCGTTGCGCGTCACCTATGTCGGCGAGCTCGGCTGGGAACTGCATGTGCCTATCGCCGCTACCGGCGAGATTTTTGACGCGCTAATGGCGGCGGGAAAGAAGCATGACATCCGGCCGGTCGGCTACCGGGCGCTGGAATCGCTCCGGCTGGAGAAAGGCTACCGCGCCTGGGGCTCGGACATCACGCCTAACGACACGCCGCAGGAGGCTGGCCTTGGCTGGGCTGTGAAGCTCAGGAAGAACACCTATTTCGTCGGGCGGCGGGCGCTGGAGAAAGTGGCTGCCAAGCCGCTCGCCAAACGTTTTGCCGGCTTCACGGTGGCCGATCCGGAGATCGTGCTGCTCGGCCGCGAGACGATCCTGCGCAATGGCGAGGCGGTCGGCTATCTCACCAGCGGCGGCTACGGCTACACGGTGGAGAAGAACATCGGCTACGGCTACGTGCGCAACGCCGATGGCGTCAGCGACGATTTCCTCGCTTCCGGCGACTACGAGCTGGTGGTGGCGATGGAACGCACGCCGGCCAAGATCCATCTCGAGCCGATGTATGATCCGGCGGGAGAGAAGATCAGGGCCTAAGCTCGGGAAGCGGTCAGCCGACGCGCAGCACCAGGCCTCGGCTCGGCACCGTGTCGGCCTCGCCGGGCATCGAGGCGTAAGGCCGTGTCTCTTCGACGCGGCTTATGACGCCCTGCTTCTCGAAGTCGGCGATCCGCTCCGCAAAGCCGGACTGCCAGAGCGTGTTCTTGACCGTCAGCACGATGATGCCGCCCGGGCGGCAGATGCGGATCAGCTCGTCCAGGCCGTCGATCCCGACATGGCCCGAGGTGAAGACGCCCGCCGAGACGATGCCGGCGTAATAGCCGTCGGCGAAGGGCAAAGGTCCGCCCAGCGCCAGGCGATGCAGGGCCGTGTAGACGCCCTTCGCCCCAGCCTTGTCCAGCATGCCCTGCGAGATGTCGAGCGCCTCGACCTGAGGATAGCCGGTGATGGCGAGCCACTCGCCGATCAGGCCGGTGCCGGCGCCGGCATCGAGCAAGGGTTCGGCACCGCGCGGCAGATGCCGGGCAAGCAGCGCCAGGCAGATCGTCGGATGGCGATAGCCGGCGGCCGACATGTCGGCGTCATAGGTCTCGGACCAGTTGTCGTAGATCGCCGCCACTTCGTCCGGCCGGGTCGCCGCGTAAGCCGCGCCCAGCGCGCTGTTGTGCTTGCCGTCCGTCATTGCCGCTCCCGCTGCCGATTCGCGCGCCCCATGGTAGCCAAGCGGCAAAAACTGTGGAACCGTTTCGCCATAAACATGGCGTGATGGTAAAGGGGGTGACGATGGAAGAGGCGCGCGCGGCGTTGGCCGCCATTCCGGCGCTTGCCGGCTACGAGGGTCCGCTGGAGCGGCTGGGCGGCCTCACCAACCGTGTTTACCAAGCTGGCGACGTCTGCCTGCGCATTCCCGGCAAGGGCACGCAGGAATACATCAACCGCGCCAATGAGGCGGTAGCGGCGCGCGAGGCGGCCAAGGCCGGCGTCAGCCCCGAGGTGCTCTATGCCGATCCGGCATCGGGCGTGATGGCGACGCGCTTCATCGCCGGTGCCGAGACGATGTCGCCGGAGAAGTTCAAGACGCGCAAGGGGAGCCCGGCGCGCGCGGGCGAGGCCTTCCGCAAGCTGCATTCGTCCGGCGCCGTCTTTCCTTTCCGCTTCGAGCTGTTCGCGATGATCGACGACTATCTGAAGGTGCTGTCGACCAAGGATGTCGCGCTGCCACCGGGCTATCACGACGTGGTGCGCGAGGCAGGCAGCGTGCGCGAAGCATTGGCCGCACACCCGATCCAGCTCGCCGCCTGCCACTGCGATCCGCTTTGCGAGAACTTCCTCGATACGGGCGAGCGGATGTGGATCGTCGACTGGGAATATTCCGGCATGAACGATCCGCTGTGGGACCTCGGCGACCTCTCCGTCGAGGGCAAGTTCGACGCCGCCCAGGACGAGGAGATGATGCGCGCCTATTTCGGCGGCGAGGCGAGGCCGGCCGAGCGCGGCCGCGTCGTCATCCACAAGGCGATGTGCGACCTGCTCTGGACGCTGTGGGGGCTGATCCAACTCGCCAACGACAACCCGGTCGACGATTTCCGCGCCTATGCCGACGGCCGCTTCGCCCGCTGCAAGGCGCTGATGGAGACATCCGAATTCTCACGCCATCTTGCGGCCGTGCGGCTGGGCTCGAGCAGTTCCAAATGAGATCGGTTGCAGAGTTCCAGCGACCTTACGTGAAAACCCTCTGGATCTCATTCAGCGACCCTGTCTCGTCAGACTTTCTGCAATACCAAATAAGCAGAGCGATGGTACCGACGGGGAATAACCATGCAAGAAGTTGATGCCAGCCGCTTCTGTTGATGTCATGCAGCCGGCGAGTTGTCATGGCAAGCGTCGGCACAAGGATGGCAAGATTCCAGATCGATGAGACAGCTTCATTTCCGACAACAGCATCAACTATGACCACAATGACGCCGACGATGAAGATGAAGAGGTAGGTGTACCAGAACTCCGACCGACTGGCCCTGCCGGAAAAATTCACATAGTTTCGGAAAAAACTTGAAACAGCCTCACCGAAATTCATTGAAGGCGGCGTGTCTCCGAAACGATTGGCTCCAGAGGGCGGCGCTCTTAAGACAAATACCAACGGCAAGGCGATAAGGACCAGAATTATAAGCCAATGCCATATAGAGAAACTACCCATCATTCCCCCCTATACCCCGGTTTCCCAGGTTGCGAATATCCTGCCTGTCCCGCCAAGAATCAATCGCCGATTGCATTCGACAGGCGATTTGCACCGTAAAATGCTTTCGTGAAATTGCCGTTGAGCTCACCGTTCCACGGAAACGGATTGTTTCGACGCAATTCCGGACGGAAGGCTACGGCGAAGTCGCCGAGCCTAACCGTTACACACTTTTCCTGGAATTGCTCTAGTTGACGCCCTTAGGCACGTTCTCGGGCGGCACGACGGTTTCGACCACCTTCTGGCGATGGAAGATGAAGATGCCGGCGAGCACGACGATCGCCGAGCCGGCGAGGATGCGCGGGCTCGGCACGTCGCCGAAGAAGACCAGGCCGAAGACAATGGCCCACAGAAGCAGGCTGTAATGCAGCGGCGCCAGCGTCGAGGCCGGCGCCAGCTTGAGAGCCCTGGTGATCATCAGATGGGCGGCGCAGGAGACGACGCCGAGCAAGAGCATGGCGCCGAAATCAAGCCTGGAGGGTGTCCGCCAGGTGCCGATGGTGAACGCCCCGCCGACAATCAGCGTGCCGATTGTCTGCCATGTGACCAGGGTCGTGTCACTCGTTCCACGCAAACGCCGGCCGAGGATGATGGCGAAGCCGAAGGCGATGCTGCCGATCAGGGCGTAGGTCGACGACAGCGAGAAGGCCGCCGAGGAGGGTTTCAGGATGATCAGCACGCCGCAGAAGCCGACCAGGATCGCCAGCCAGCGCCGCCAGCCGACCTTCTCGCCAAGCAGGAGGTGCGAGAGCGCGGCGACATAGATCGGTCCGGCCATGTAGAAGCTCATCACGTCGGCGAGCGGCAGATAGACGACAGCCGCATAGAAGAGCCCGGTATCGAGCGTGGTCGCCACCACGCGCAGGAGCTGCAGCAGCGGCCTTTCCATCTGGAACAGCTTGCCCGCGCCCTGGTTGGCGATCATCGGCCCTAGCACGAAAAAGGCGCCGATGGAGCGGATCAGCACCACCTGGCCGACGGAGAAGGAGGCAACCAGCCATTTGCCCATCGCGTCGTTCAGCGCGAACATGAAGTCGCCGGCCAGCATCAAGAGGATGCCGGCGAGCAGGACGTTGCGGATCGTGAAATTGCGGGCGATGGTCTGGGCCATGCCGGCTCCCTAGCCGTAAGCCGGCGGCTTGACGAGCGAAATCCGTAAGACCAGCGGCGGAAAGCCGCCGGTTCTAGTGGTGAGTGCACAGGGCGTTGCGGCGATGCAGGAACTTTGAGGGGCCGGCAGGCCAGAGGGGGGCGCGAAGGAACGCTGCAAATCTCACGTTGCGCGCCGCGTTCTTCGACCTTGTAGCGGCTTTACGCGTCGCTTCGTTCCCTGCTCCACGCGGAGACACTAAGCAGACTTATGCCTTCGGTTGACGCTCTCCGGCCGCCCGGCGATCGACAGCCTGGTCTCCTGCCTGGTGCGCTCCGCCACCACCTTGCCCCTGGCGATGACGCAAAGACGTTCGGGGCGAAGGCGTACGGCCTCGATCGGATTGCCGGCGTCGAGCACGACAAGGCTGGCGCGCTTGCCGACCGCAAGTCCGAGATGGTCGAGGCCCATGATGGCGGCGTTGACATTGGTCACCATGTCGAAGCAGCGCGCCATGTCGGCCGGGCTCGACATCTGGGCGACATGCAGGCCCATGAAGGCGACGTCGAGCATGTCGGCCGTGCCTAGCGAATACCAAGGGTCGAGCACGCAGTCCTGGCCCCAGCCGACGCGGATGCCGAGCCCCAGCATCTCCTTCACCCGGGTCAGGCCGCGCCGCTTCGGGAAGGTGTCGTGACGCCCCTGCAGCATGATGTTGATCAGCGGGTTGGGGATCGCCGAGACGCCGGCTTCGGCAATCATCGGCAAGAGCTTCGAGACATAGTAATTGTCCATGGAGTGCATGGAGGTGAGGTGCGAGCCGGCCACCCTGCCCTGCAGACCGAGGCGCTGCGCTTCATAGGCGAGCTGCTCGATATGGCGCGACAGCGGGTCGTCGGTCTCGTCGCAATGCATGTCGACCATCAGGCCGCGCTTGGCGGCGATCTCGCAGAGCTCCGTCACCGAGCGGGTGCCGTCGGCCATGGTGCGTTCGAAATGCGGGATGCCGCCGACGATGTCGACGCCGAGATCGAGCGCCCGGATGGTGTTTTCGCGCGCCGTCGGCGAGCGGTAGAGCCCGTCCTGCGGAAAGGCGACCAGTTGCAGGTCGATATAGGGTGCGACCGTTTGCTTGACGTCGAGCAGCGCCTCCACCGCGAGCAGCCGGTCGTCGCAGACGTCGACATGGCTGCGGATGGCGAGCAGGCCCATCGACACCGCCCAGTCGCAATAGGCGAGCGCGCGGTCGCGCACGGCCTCGTGCGTCAACAGCGGCTTCAGCTCGCCCCAGAGCGCGATGCCCTCCAACAGCGTGCCGGAGGCGTTGATGCGCGGGATGCCGTAGGAGAGCGTGGCGTCCATATGGAAGTGCGGATCGACGAAAGGCGGCGAGACAAGGTTGCCGCGCGCGTCGACCTCGGTATGGGCCGAGCCCGACAGTTGAGGCTCGATGGCGCGGATGGTTTCGCCGGCAATGCCGATGTCGGCAATCCTGCCATCCGGCAGCGTGCCGCCGCGCACGATGAGGTCGAAATCCATTCTCGTCATCCCCTTGGTAGAATCAGCAGCCATCGTGGCCGAAAAGACACCCTGCCGCAGTGGTTTCTATCGCCGATAGCGAAAGGTTCCATCCGGCGGCAACTCGCTCTATAAGCCGCCTCTCGCCCCCATGGCGAATCCGAAAATCACAGGCGTGGGATCTGCCGTTGTTTCGCTTCTTCCGTTCGACGGAAAACCAGCACCTCATCGCAAGGCTGGTGAGGGAATCCTTCCACGAGCATAAATTCGGCTATGGCGCCGCCATGGTGTCGATGCTGGTGGTTGCCGCCACGACCGCAGCCAGCGCCTGGATCCTTAGCGTAATCACCAATGAATTCGTGATCTATAAAAGAGTCGAACGCGTTAACTGGATTGCCTTGGCGGTCGCAGCGATCTTCATCGCCAAGGGCATCGCCAATTTCGTCCAAGCGTACCTCATGAGCCGCGTTGGCAACGCCATCATCGCCGACCGGCAACGCAAGATCTATGACCGTATCCTCGCGCAAGGCATCGAGTTCTACCATGCGACCTCATCGTCCGAACTGATCACTCGCATGACCAACAACGCGCAGGCGGCTCGCAGCGTGCTTGATCTCGTCGTCACATCCTATGTGCGTGATCTGGTGACTTTGATTGCCCTGGTGGCAGTTATGGTCTGGAAGCAGCCGGCGCTGTCGCTGATCTGCTTCGTCATCGGGCCGGTCGCAATCTATGGGGTGAACCGCATCCTGAAGCGCGTCCGCAAGATCGCCTCGATGGAATTCCGCTCGCTCGGCCAGATCGTGCATGTGATGCAGGAGACGGCGATCGGCGTGCGCGTCGTCAAATCCTTCAATCTCGAAGGCGCAATGCGCAAGCGCATGTACAAGGCAGTTTCCGACGTCGAGAACCGCGCCAACAACATCGCCACGCTGGAGGCCGCCACCAGCCCGGTGATGGAAACGCTGGCCGGCCTGGCAATCGCCGGCGCCGTTTTCGTCAGCGGTTTCCTGGTGCTGCAAGGCGGCCAGATGCCCGGCAACATCATGGCCTTCATTGGAGCGCTGCTGCTTGCCTATGAGCCGGCCAAGCGCCTGGCGCGCGTGCGCATTTCGCTGGAAACCGGCATCGTCGGCGTGCGCATGATGTTCCAGCTTGCCGACCGGCCGCTGACTCTCGCCGAAAAACCCGACGCCAAGCCGCTACGGCCAGGTCCGGGCGAGATCCGATTCGACAATGTCAGCTTCGCCTATCCGGAGAGCCCGCCGGTGTTCGAAGGCTTCGACCTGACGCTGGCGGCGGGCAAGATGACGGCGCTGGTCGGACCATCGGGCAGCGGCAAGTCGACGATCCTCAACCTGATCATGCGCATGTACGACCCGCAGACCGGCAAGGTGATGTTCGACGGCCAGGACATATCCTTCGCAACGCTCAATTCGCTCAGGCAGAAGATCGCCTATGTCAGCCAGGACACGTTCCTGTTTGCCGGCACCATCATGCACAACATCCGCCTCGGCCGTGAGGACGCGACCGACGAGGAAGTGATCGCCGCCGCCAAGGCAGCCAATGCGCATGATTTCATCAGCGCCATGGCCAAGGGCTACGAGACGGAGGTGGGCGAGAACGGCTCGCTGCTCTCCGGCGGCCAGCGCCAGCGCATCTCGATCGCGCGCGCCATGCTGCGCAACGCCGAGATCCTGCTGCTGGACGAAGCGACCAGCGCGCTCGACGCCGAATCGGAAGCGCTGTTCCGCGATGCGCTGCAGCAGCTCACCGTCGGACGCACGACGATCGTGATCGCGCACCGGCTGTCGACGGTGCACCAGGCCGACACCATCGTGGTGCTGGAGGGTGGCAAGGTGCAGGAAAGCGGCCCGCACAAGACCTTGCTCAAGCACGGCGGGCTCTATCAGAGGCTTTATGAGTATCAGCTGATGCCGTAGCGCGGCCCTCTCCTTCTCCCCTTGTGGGGAGAAGGTGGATTGGCGCGAAGCGCCAAGACGGATGAGGGGTGCTGGGCGGAGTGAGGCGCGGGAAAATCAGGCTGGGCGAGAGGTGTCACCAAGCTGGAACACCCCTCATCCGACCGAGCTTCGCTCGGCCACCTTCTCCCACAAGGGGAGAAGGAAAAGCGCTCCTACTCCGGCACTTTCCTCACGGCGCCCTTGTCGGCGCTGGTGGCGAAGGCGGCGTAGGCGCGCAGCGCGGTCGTCACCTTGCGCTTGCGCTTCTCGGCCGGCTTCCAGGCATCCGCGCCCTTCGCTGTCATCGCGGCGCGGCGCGCTTCGAGCTCAGCATCGCTGATGGCAAGATGGATCTTGCGGTTCGGGATGTCGATCTCGATCGTGTCGCCCTCCTGGACCAGACCAATCAACCCACCTTCGGCAGCCTCCGGCGAGACATGGCCGATCGACAGGCCGGACGTGCCGCCGGAGAAGCGGCCGTCTGTGATCAGCGCGCAGGCTTTGCCGAGGCCCTTCGACTTCAGGTAGCTGGTCGGGTAGAGCATCTCCTGCATGCCGGGGCCGCCGCGCGGTCCCTCGTAGCGGATGACGACGATGTCGCCGGCCTTGATCTCGTTGCCGAGGATCGCCTTGACCGAGGCGTCCTGGCTCTCGAAGACGCGGGCCGGGCCGGTGAATTTCAGGATCGACTCGTCGACGCCGGCCGTCTTCACGATGCAGCCGTCGAGCGCCAAATTGCCTTTCAGCACGGCGAGGCCGCCGTCCTTCGAGAACGGCGTCTTTGCCGAACGGATGACACCCGTCTCGCGGTTCATGTCGAGCTCATCCCAGCGGCGATCCTGGCTGAAGGCGACCTGCGTCGGCACGCCACCGGGCGCCGCCCGGAAAAACTCGCGCACATTCTCGGCGGAGGTGCGGGCGATGTCCCAGTGGTCGAGCGCCTCGCCGAGGGAAGCCGTATGGACCGTCGGCAGGTCGCGGTTGATCAGTCCCGCCTGGTCGAGCTGGCCGAGGATGGCCATGATGCCGCCGGCGCGGTGGACGTCCTCCATGTGCACGTCGGCCTTGGCCGGCGCCACCTTGCACAGCACCGGCACTTTTCGCGACAGCCGGTCGATGTCTTCCATGGTGAAGTCGACCTCGCCCTCGTGCGCGGCGGCGAGGATGTGGAGCACCGTGTTGGTCGAGCCGCCCATGGCGATGTCAAGCGCCATGGCGTTCTCGAAGGCGCCCTTGGAGGCGATGCTGCGCGGCAGCGCGCTTTGATCGTCCTGCTCGTAGTAACGCTGGGCGAGATCGACGATCAGATGGCCGGCCTCGACGAACAGGCGCTTACGATCGGCGTGCGTTGCCAGCGTCGAGCCATTGCCCGGCAGCGAGAGGCCGAGCGCCTCGGTCAGGCAGTTCATCGAGTTTGCCGTGAACATGCCCGAGCACGAGCCGCAGGTCGGGCAGGCCGAGCGCTCGATGACCTTGACGTCCTCGTCGGAAACGCGGTCGTCGGCCGCGGCAACCATGGCGTCGACCAGGTCGAGCGCCTGCGCCTTGCCGGCGAGCACCACCTTGCCGGCCTCCATCGGCCCGCCGGAGACGAAGACGGTCGGGATGTTGAGGCGCAGCGAGGCCATCAGCATGCCGGGCGTGATCTTGTCGCAATTGGAGATGCAGACCATGGCGTCGGCGCAATGCGCGTTGACCATGTATTCGACGGAGTCCGCGATCAGCTCGCGCGACGGCAGCGAATAGAGCATGCCGTCATGGCCCATGGCGATGCCGTCATCGACGGCAATCGTGTCGAATTCCTTGGCGACGCCGCCGGCCTTCTCGATCTCGCGCGCGACGAGCTGGCCGAGGTCCTTCAGATGCACGTGGCCCGGCACGAACTGGGTGAAGGAATTGACCACCGCGATGATCGGCTTGCCGAAATCCGAGTCCTTCATGCCGGTGGCGCGCCACAGGCCGCGGGCGCCGGCCATGTTGCGGCCATGGGTAGTGGTGCGGGAGCGATAGGCAGGCATCGGATTGTCCTTGCTGGCTGGCCGCGCTGAGCGTGGCGCGACGGCGCTGTATTTTGGTCGGCAGCGGTTATAGCGACCAAGGTCCGGCCTTGCCACAGTTTTGCACTGCGCCACGGAACTTCAAGAAAATCTGAAAGTCGCTGTCGGATCGCGCCTCGCCGGCCCGTCCTCGAGGCAGACGGTACGGAAACGGCACCAAATCGCCGGCCCGCCGTTGAAGATGGAACCCACCTGAACAGTCCGAGGAGCAAGACATGCAAAAGATCACCACCTTCCTATGGTTCGACGGCCAGGCCGAGGAGGCCATGAACCACTACGTTTCCATCTTCAAGAAGTCGAAGGTGCTTAGCACCATGCGCTGGCCCAAGGGCCATGCTCTCGAAGGCCAGGTGCTGGTGGCCTCGTTCGAACTCGACGGCGTGCAATTCCAAGCGCTCAACGGCGGTCCGCAATACAAGTTCACCGAGGCGATCTCGCTGTCGATCGACTGCGAAACGCAGGAGGAAGTCGACCATTTCTGGACTAGGCTCACCGAGGATGGAGGCCAGCCCGGCCGGTGCGGCTGGCTGAAGGACAAGTTCGGGGTTTCCTGGCAGGTCGTGCCGGAACAATTGCCGCGCCTGCTTCAGGATCCTGACCGGGCCAAGGCCGGCCGCGTGATGTCGGCGATGATGCAGATGGGCAAGATCGAGATCGACAAGCTGGAAGCGGCGGCGAAGGGCTGAGCAGGCTTCACCTTCTCCCACAAGGGGCTAGCGTGCGCACACATTTGCTTCGTGCTGTGGTCAAGCGTGAAGAGGCGCCGTCGGAAAATGGCTTGAAGCGGTTGAATTGTATGTGATTCTGTAGCCGCCATTGTT
>NZ_RZSC01000499.1:0-4473 GCF_003998155.1 Mesorhizobium sp. M1E.F.Ca.ET.063.01.1.1 | reverse complement strand
CTGGTCTCGCCGGTCTTCCTGCCCTCGCCCGCCGCAGTCTGGGCAAAGTTCGTCGTGGTTGCCCGCGACGAACTTTGCCCAGACTGCGGCGGGCGAGGGCAGGAAGACCGGCGAGACCAGCTGTAACCGGGCCGACAATGTCCAGGCGGCCAACAGCAAGAGGATGGTGATAGCGCTGATCGGCCGCGCCGAGATACGCGGCCGCTTCGGCTGCGACCGTGACCACGGCACCGAGAAGCCGTCGTTCTCACCGGCTTTCGCTCCGGGCCGTTCGCTGTAGCTGCCGACGCTCATGCCGCCTCTCCTTCGAAGATCGCCTCGGTCAGGTCCGCGCGGGCTGCGGCAAAGGCTGGATCCGCCTTGATCGCCCGGATCGGCTCGCCGGCGGCATAGCGCCGGCCGAAATGCGCCTCGAAGGTCCGCACCACATGGCCGGGCCCCGGCGCCAGCACGACGATCTTGGTGGCAAGCACCAGCGCTTCCTCGATGCCATGCGTGACCATCAGCACGCCGACTTGGGCAGCCGCCCAGAGGTCGAGCAGCGTCGTCTGCATGCGCTCGCGCGTCAGCGCATCGAGCGCGCCGAGCGGCTCGTCGAGGAGGAGGAATTCCGGCTCGGCGGCTAAAGCCCGCGCCAGGCCGACACGCTGGCGCATGCCGCCGGAGAGCTCCCAGATGCGCTTGTCGCCGGCGTCGTTGAGCTTGACCAGAGACAACAATTCATCGCCGCGCCGCGCCCGCTGGCTGGCAGACACGCCGCGCAGCCGAAGCGCGAAGGCGACGTTCTCGCGCGCCGTCAGCCAGGGGAAGAGAGCATCGTTCTGGAAGACAACGGCGCGGTCAGGTCCGGGCGCGGTGATCGGCCGGCCGCCGATCGTGGCCTGGCCGCGCGCTGGCTTCACCAGTCCGGCGGCGACGTTGAGCAGCGAGGTCTTGCCGCAGCCGGAGCGGCCGACGAGGACGACGAAGTCGCCCTTGCCGATATCGAGCGAAACGCGTTCGACCGCCGGCGCCGCCTGGCCGTCATAGTGGACGGTGACCTTGTCGAGAACGAGATGCGGCATTTGGACTCAAAGCCTCCGCTGCCAAGCAATTCCAGGAAAAGTGTGAAGCGGTTGGGCTCGGCAACTTGGCCGTAGCCTTCCGTCCGGAATTGCTCAAACCAAAGATCGGGTGCCTGCCCCGAAACCGCCCCTCGTCGGCGGCTCCGGGACAGGCAGCGCGCGGTCAGGGAAGAAGAGGCCGCGCTGTAGCAGCAATTCCGGGAAGTCGTTCCCGCCCGGAATCGCGGAACGAAATCAGTTCGAGGCGAGCGCCTCGCTGGCGTATTTCGGGGTGACGTATTTCGAATAGTCGGGCAGCACCGCGTCGATCTTGCCCTGCTCCTTGAGGAAGGCGGAGGTCGCCGCAATCGCCTTGACGGTGCCGCCGCCGAGGAACTTGTCCGAAGCCTGCTCGTCCAGCGTCGGGAAGACATAGCCCTTGAGCAGTTCCGGCACCTCTTCCAGCTTGGCGCCCGTCAGCTTGGCGATCTTGCCGGCCTCCGGCGAGGACACCGACCAGGCCTCGGGCTTGGCCAGGAACCGGGCATAGGCTTCGCCCGTCACCTTGACGAAATCGCGCACGGCTTCCGGATGCTTGTCGGCGAAATCGGTGCGCACGATCCAGGCGTCGAAGGTCGGTGCGCCCCAGGTCGCCACCTGCGAGGAGTCCAATACCACCTTGCCGGAGGTCTTGATCTGGCCGAGCGCCGGATCCCAGACATAGGCCGCGTCGATGTCGCCGCGCGCGAAGGCGGCGGCGATTTCCGGCGGCCGGAGATTGAGGATCTCGACCGACTTCGGATCGACGCCTTCATGCTTCAGCGCCGCAAGCAGGCTGTAATGCGTGGTCGACACGAAAGGCACGGCCACCTTCTTGCCGGCGAGGTCGGCGACCTTCTCGATGCCGGCGCCGTTGCGGGCGACCAGCGCCTCCGACGGGCCGATCAGGCCGACCACGAAGATGGTCTGGATCGGCAGCTCGCGGCTGGCGGCCGCGGCCAGCGGGCTCGAGCCGACATAGCCGATATCGACCGAGCCGGAGGCGACCGCCGCGATCACGTCGGCGCCGGAATCGAACTTGCGCCAGTCGATCGCGGCCTTGGTCGCCTTCTCATAGGCGCCGTCGGCCTGCGGCACTTTCGAAGGCTCGACCACTGTCTGGTAGCCGATGGTGATCTTCAAATCCTCGGCCATGGCCGGACCGAGAAAGGCGGCGCCCGCGAGCGCGGCGGACGACAGGAGGAGAATGCGTCTGGAAATGATTGACATGAAAGGCTCCCTAAACCCTGAGAAAATCGGATTGCCTTTCTATCGTCGGTTAATTCTATCGGGTTTGTAGAGTTAAATCCTTCCAACCAGGGCGCCTTTCTTGGAAAAGTGTCGCCGGGTACCGGCGGCGGGGGCGCAAAAGGACAGTCGCGATGTTCTGCCGGAGACTATGCCAGGCTCTTTACATGCCGCGTTCCTTCACACCCCCTCTGTCCTGCCGGACATCTCCCCCGCAAGGGGGGAGATTGGCAGCCTCGGCGACGGCGCTCTTCCTGCAGCGTTGGCGATTGGCGAAAGCGAAGGCGACATCCGATCTCCCCCCTTGCGGGGGAGATGGCCGGCAGGCCAGAGGGGGGTGCTTTCCCGCCGGCGTTTGGATTTCTGCACGGCAGCGTTTGAATCTCAGGCGCCGCGTCTGAGGCAACCCCAGCGAACGAAAATCCCTCTGTCACCTTCTCCGGGTAAATCCATGCCCCAAATAGCCGTAGAATTGAAACGAGCTTCCGTGTGCAGGCGGGTTAGTATAGTAATCTTATCAACATTAGGGAGAGAGAACGATGCGCGACCACCTGAACCGCATACCGCCAGTCGTTCTGAGCCTGACAGCCGCGGCATCGGCTGCTTCACGGCGGCCGGCGCGGGCTGCCTAGGCTCGATCGCGGCCCTCGACAGCTCCTGAATTTCAGCCATGGTTGGACGCGGCAACTCCATCATCATTGTCGGCGGCGGCGCCAGCGGCGTCGTGCTGGCCGCGCATCTGCTCAAATCGCCGAACCCCGATCTGCGCGTCACGCTGATCGAGAAGCGGCCGCATTTCGGCCAGGGCATGGCCTATTCGACGCTGCTCTCCGCCCATGTGCTGAACGTCAAGGCTTCCGGCATGAGCGCCTATGCCGACGACCCGGACAATTTCGCGCGCTGGGTGCTGGAGCGCGGCCTCGCCAGGCCGGACCAGGGACCGTTCTATGCGCCGCGCAGCCTCTATGCCCGCTATCTGAAGGAGTTGCTCGACGATATCGAGCAACGCGAGCGCGAGAACGGCCGGCTGCGGCTGATCCGCGAGGAGAGCCTGTCGATCTCGCCGACACCGGCGGGGGTCGAGGTGGCTCTGGCCAACGGCACCAGCGTCGTCGGCCATCTTGCCGTTTTGGCCACCGGCCATGACGAGCAGCCGGGCGCCTTCCAGGGCCGCGCCATCCGGATGGGCTCCGACGGCGACACAGCGCTCGACCCGGAGGCCCCGGTCCTGGTGCTGGGCACGGGCTTGAGCATGGTCGATGCGTTTCTTTCGCTTGAGCAGCGCGGCCATCGCGGCCAGATCATCGCGGTGTCGCGGCGCGGCCTGCTGCCCTCGCCGCACCGCAAGGGCAACCCGATCAAGCTCGATGTCGCCGACATTCCCCTCGGCACCCAGCTTTCCTATTTCGTCGGCTGGTTCCGCAACCTGATCCGCGACAACCAGAAGGCCGGCGGCGACTGGCGCGACGTCGTCGACGGCCTGAGACCCTTCAACCAGACGATCTGGCAGAACTGGCCGTCCTCGGCCAAGCGCCGCTTCGTCGAGCACACCAAGGCCTGGTGGGACATCCATCGCCACCGAATGGCGCCGGAGGTCTATGAGCGCGTCACCGAAGCGGTCGGCTCGGGCCGCATCCGCCTGGTCGCTGGCCGGGTCGTGGACATCGAGCCGAACGATGGCTTCACCGTCACGATCCAGCAGCGCGGCACGCAGGCGCTGGAAACGCTCGACGTCGCCCGCATCTACGACTGCATGGGCATTGCCCGCGACATCTCGACGACGTCGAACGGCCTCGTGCGCTCGCTGGTCGAGCGCGGCCTGGCGCGCCCGGACCCGCTGCGCCTTGGCCTCGACGTCACCGCCAGATGCGAGTTGATCGCGGCCGACGGCACGGTGTCGTCGAAGCTGCTGGCCGTCGGACCGCTGACGCGCGGCACCTTCTTCGAGATCGACGCCATTCCCGACATCCGCGTCCAGTGCGCAAGGCTGAGCAAGCAATTGCTGGGCTAGGTTCCAGGTTGACCTTCAGCCGCCAAGCGCCTCGCACACCACCCGCGCGGTTTCCGCGCCGGAGAAATTCTGCTGGCCGGTGACGAGATTGCCGTCGCGCACGGCAAAGCCGCGCCACAAGCCCGCCTGGAC
>NZ_RZSC01000498.1:0-4476 GCF_003998155.1 Mesorhizobium sp. M1E.F.Ca.ET.063.01.1.1 | reverse complement strand
TCGTTCGGATCGAGGCGAGCAAGGAACGACAGCGTTCCTTGGCGACCTCTCTGGGAAAGAAGTCTTTACTAGCGCTGAGCGTTAGTCAAGAAATCGTTCTTAGCGCGCTTGATAGATTGTTGCCGACGACCCGGGGTGGCTTTTCGGCCCCTGATGTGACTCCGGCTCCACCTAACGCTAAAGCTGCCAACTGCGTCGTTGGTCGGTTTGAAGTCCAGGGAGGCACATATGAGGGTCAAGTTTACATTGAGGAAGGCCTCGACGCCGGGAGGCTCGAAGAGTTTCGTTGCGTCCAAGACTGCCATTCGGTGTAAGATAAATGCGATCGGCGAGTGGCTGGACCAAACCTTGAATCGACTTTGGCGAACCGCTTCGTAAGCCATTGGCGGATAACGATTATGTTAGTCGCTGAGGGCCTGCCGTTTGTCCGCTTTGAACGTGACGAACGCGCCGCCCATATAGCGGCCGTTGTCGGCCATCAGCACCATCGCCGGCTTCCCCGTCTCGCGCTTCACGCCGATGATGTCCATTTCCTTTTCGACGTAGCACTTGATCTTGCGCCAGCTGAGTGCGGTAGCCGTCGAACTTCACCTCATGTGACCAGCCATCGCCCGTGGGCGGCTGATCGACCAGCTCGGGCTCCATTGGACGGATGAATGATAGCTGGACCTCGACGGAGGGCTTACGCATCGAAACCCCACACAACTCGAATTTGATTCAATATCGTACAGCCATAAGTGTTCCGTTAGAGATTGCTTATTTAGCCGGAACCTTTGAGGCGACTGGATGTTTTGCCAGCATCCCTCTTAGCGAGGGTATCGTACCTCGACCCCATCTTCCGCTCCGGCTTCTTTCCCCTTCCCGGAGCGGGTTGTCTCTCGGAGAAAACTCATGGCAGACGACAAGTCGAAGCGCGATTTTCGAGACCGCGACCGCGTGTCAGCGGACGAAGACTATGAGGTTCGCTATTTCGCCAAGCAACACCGCATCACGCCCGAACAGGTCCTCGAACTGATCACTGAGCATGGCAATGACCGCAAGACGCTGGAGCGCGAGGCCAGGAAGCTGCACGGGTGACAAAGCTCTCGGAATTAGGCTCGCCGATTATCGGCACGCGACACGCGTCAGCAGGACCGTTTCTACGAGTGCCGGAGGTGCGGGCAGGTCGTCGATCGCCGTGATCTGCGCTAAGTTATCTGGCACGAACAGCCGGGCCACAAACCGCTTGAACTGGATGCCTGAAGCCGCAGCGAACGGCTGTGGAAAGTAACCGCTTGTTCACCATGAGCGAGCATCATGATTGCAGGCGTTCCAATCGCGCCTGAACATCACCGCGCGTCATTGATGACGCGCTCCCCGCCTGAGTCGGCGGCCGACGTTTTCATGTACCCAATCCCCCCAACACAGTATGCGTCGGCCGCTGGTGTTTCAGGAAAGGCGCTCCCTTTTCCTTGGCTGGTTTCGCATTGCGTTCCGCACCTAAGTCGCGCAGGACGATCCTTCAGCTAATCGCGGCAGTGATCACAATTGCCGTCCTGGCTGCTATCCATCAAGGGGCCGACCGGCTCTTCAACTTGCTGGGTGTGAACTTCGCTGTGGGCTTCATAGCCGGCGCCGCCGTCGTCTTGCTGGTTTGGATTTACGAAGACCGGAAGCGTTCAAGGGCGACTGCCAACCGGCCCGCCGAGCAGCAAGGCGCGCGCCACATGATCTGCTGCAACCTAATGGTGAACGCCCGACGCTTGGTACCGGACGATAACAGCTTCGTGAGTGAGAGCGGCTATGTCAGTCTCGTCTGTCTCCCGCCATCTCAACAATGCGGCGGTGAAGGCCTTTGATGTCAGGTGAGAGCACGGGTATTCGCGTCCCAGCCGCATCAGCAAGCTTCTGCTGCAAAACCAGGAACATCGAGGACGCGGTCGAGCCGACCTCGTCATATGCGGGGTCGGCGACCGCCTTTTCAAGTGGAATGATCGTCACGCCGGCCGCGACGAGACGTGCGAGAACGGTGTCAGCGATCTCAGCGAAAAACGGCAGCGTGTGGCCGAGCGCAATGCCCGGCACTTCACGACCAAACCATTTTACCAGCGAGGCTTGGTCATAGAGGAGCTGGGCCAATGATGCATCGATGAATTGGCGTTTCAGCCATCTCATAGTCGTCCGGTCGTTGCGGTCGCGCGAGCCAGGCCCAGTTCCAGATCCATTCAAAAAGCCAAGTAGTCACGTCGGCCGGTAGCCCTTGGCGGCAAGATGACGCGCAACCGTTTCGCGCTTTTTGTCCGTCTCGCCCCAGTGACACACGGCGACGCCGGGCGAAGGCAAGGCCATTGGGCGCTCACGAAGAGGCGAAGTGTTTCGGGGCGGCCGATCCGGAACAGGACCTTGCCGCCGTCCGTTGCAAGGCCGCACCAGTCCGGTCCACATGCTCCTCCCGTCCGATGATGGCACCGTCGGCATCGACATGCCCACATGCTGCCATGCGGGCCTTCCCGCAGTATGCCGGCGGCGATCACGGGGTGGAGAACGGATTCGGGCAGGTAGCGACGTCACTGAGATAGTGCCAGGTCGCTGAGCCGCGCCACGGCTTCCGCCTTGCCCGCTAAGCGTTCCGGAGACGAAAGATCGGGCTCCCGGTCGCGGGATTCGCGATCCCGGTCATTCTCGGCGGTCACGAATTCGAGTCAATTCGGCTACTGCGCTGGCGCTGTCAATCGTAAGGAGCTTGTCGGTGGCCCGGGTGCGCCGGACGAGCTGCTGTTGCAATGACCCACCGAGGTCAAGCTGATGTTCGATCCCCAGACGGATCGTGGGATTGGGTATCTCGTCGTCGAGGTCCTGAACGACCATAGAGCCGGTTGATTTGCGTCTCGCCAAGATGCTCGAGCGAACGAGACCACCGGTAGGGACATTTCACAACCCGTTAGGAACCCAAGAGGTGAGCAGCGGGTTTGATCAGATGCCGAAACAGTCGGGCTACCCATTCACTTCAAAGGAGAACACGATGAGCAAAACCACAGCCGTTGCTACGGTGCTGGCTCTGTTTGCTTCGCCCACGCTCGCACAAACCAACGCTACTCCTGCGCCCGCCGCACCGATGCAGGAGCAGCATCAGCCGCCTGCGCCAAACGGACAAAGCCAAGAGTCGATGCGTGAAATGATGCGCCAGATGATGAGTGAAATGATGCAAGAAAGATTGCACGAAGATCGTGGTCCCCGACCAGAACAGCGCGGCGGCGACCGCTGGCATCGCAACTACAGAATGGGGCCGCCTGAAGGGCGGCGGATGATGGGGGAGCGCAGTATGGAAGCCGGGATGATGCACGGCGCAGGCATGCGAATGATATTCGCCATAATTGACGCCGACGGCGACGGCGCACTTTCGCGGACCGAGGTTCAGGATTTCATAGGACGCATATTCAACGCCGTCGACGAGAACGGTGATGACAGCGTCGACATGGAGGAGATCCAATCATTCTTCCACGGGCCGGGTAACGAGGAGGCCAAGTAGTCTGTTCTGGAAATATGTGACGCTAGGCGTTCTCATTGAGGGAGCCGCCATTTCATAGCGGACGTCCGGCTAACAGGTCTTCGCCGGGACCGGAGGACAAAACAAGCGGCCGCTATGGTGCGCAGATGCTTGGCAAAAGACCAAAAAAGATGATGCCCAGTCTACCCGGCTGGCCCTCTTGCCCGCCTAGTGCTGGAGGACAGTCTGTGGGCTGGCTGTCAGCCTAGCGCACCAAACAAAAAACCAGCCGCGAGGGTCCGCATTCGGACCTCCTCAAATCGGTGGCCCGACCCATTGTCGACTAGCGAGCCGTCCTCATGCAAGGCGACCAGTGCCAGCACCAAGAAAGGCCGGTCCTTGTCGCCTTCTTCGCGGCCCTCGCGGTGTTGCCAATGACAGAGATAGGAATAACGGAAGACATGGCCGACCCTTCATTTCAGCCGGCAGCATTTTTTGCCGTCCGGCCTATTGCCCCCGATGGTTTTGACCCAGAGGGTTTTGACCCGGGGAGCTCGTCGTTAAGATGGTCAAGATCCGGCGCCATTTCGGAGGCTTCGACCGCAGCGATCTGGTCCGCGCTAAGCTCCGCTGTCAGCTCGACCCGCCGATCGCGCTTCGACAGCCGGACAAATTCCTCGTAGGCCAGCAGCACGGTGCGCAGGCGGCCGTTCTTGGTAATGATGACCTGGTCGCGGACCGCGGCATCCTGATAAGCGCCAAAAATTCTCGAGTCGGCGGCGGCGGTGACGGTGGTGGTCATCGGCGGGGCTCGTTTGTTCCGGGCTTTCCGCAAGGATTGGGCGCTAGAGCGGCGGACTGTCAGGTTGAATCGAGAGGGATTGATCGGGATAGGGGGACGCCTCACGGCGCCGCCCCTCCCACACCACCGGGCATACGGGTCCGTACCACGGCGGTTCGATCGGATTAAGCTTGGGCAGAGACAAGGAGTCGAGGGAGGCCGAGAGACT
>NZ_RZSC01000497.1:0-4484 GCF_003998155.1 Mesorhizobium sp. M1E.F.Ca.ET.063.01.1.1 | reverse complement strand
TGAGCCGCGCCGAGGGCGCGATCACGCTTGGCGCCGCCGGCCGTCCGCTGCTGGTGCTGGAGCCGGATGCGTCGGCCAAGCCCGACGATCCGCGCAGCGCCGGCCTTTTCCACACGGCGTTCCTGCTGCCGTCGCGCGCCGATCTCGGCCGCTGGATCAACCATGCCGCGGCCAGCAGGATCGCCATCGAGGGCGCGTCGGACCACTTGGTCAGCGAGGCGCTCTACCTCACCGACCCCGAGGGCAACGGCATCGAGATCTATTCCGACCGCCGTCCGCAGGATTGGAAATGGAATGGCGACACAATAGCCATGGCGACCGAGCGGCTGAACCTGCCCGCGGTCGTCGCTAGCGTGCCGGCGGGTGATGCCGGCTGGCAGGGCGCGCCGGAAAACACCATCGTCGGCCACGTGCATCTGCGCGTCGGCCGCCCGGAAGACGCCGAGGCCTGGTGGCGTGACGAGTTCGGTTTCGACACCGTGGCCAAGTATGGCAGCCAGGCGGTGTTCCTGTCGTCAGGCCACTACCATCACCATATCGGCGCCAACGCCTGGCGCAGCGCCGGCGCCGGCCGCCGCGATCCGGGCCGCTCCGGGCTCGCCTGGGTCGAGATGCGCTCGGACAATGTGACGGCCGAGGCTGCGCGCGAAGATCCCTGGGGCACGGTGATCAGGACTGTGCCGGGCAAGGCGTGATCAACGGCTGCGCCTAGCTGGAGCACCCCTCATCCGTCTCGGCGCTAATGCGCCGATCCACCTTCTCCCACAAGGGGAGAAGGAAGGCTGCGCCGGCGTTACGGCCAATCGCAGACGCTGGTGATTAGCCTGGATGCAGGCGGCAGGTTCCCCCTTCTCCCCTTGTGGGAGAAGGTGGATTGTCGCGCAGCGACAAGACGGATGAGGGGTGTTCCAGCTTGGCGCTAACGGACGCCTTTGCTCGACCTCAAGCCTTTCCGAACACCCGCTTGAAGATCGTGTCGACATGCTTGGTGTGGTAGCCGAGGTCGAATTTTTCGCGGATATCGGCCTCGGGAAGCGCCGCTGTGACGTCTTTGTCGGCAAGCAGTTCCTCAAGGAAATCAGCGCCTTGTTCCCACACTTTCATGGCGTTGCGCTGCACCAGCCGGTAGGCGTCCTCGCGTGACACGCCGGCTTGCGTGAGCGCCAAAAGCACGCGCTGCGAATGCACAAGGCCGCGGAACTTGTTCATGTTCTTCAGCATGTTGTCGGGATAGACGAGCAGCTTGTCGACGACGCCGGTGAGCCGCGCCAGCGCGAAGTCGAGCGTTACCGTCGCGTCCGGGCCGATCATGCGCTCGACCGAGGAATGCGAGATGTCGCGCTCGTGCCAGAGCGCCACGTCCTCCATGGCCGGCATGGCGTAAGAACGAACCATGCGGGCAAGGCCGGTCAGGTTCTCGGTCAGCACCGGGTTGCGCTTGTGCGGCATTGCCGACGAGCCTTTCTGTCCCGGCGAGAAATACTCTTCCGCTTCCAGCACCTCGGTGCGCTGCAGGTGGCGGATCTCGATCGCGAGGCGCTCGACCGACGAGGCGATGACGCCGAGCGTGGCGAAGAACATGGCGTGGCGGTCGCGCGGGATGACCTGCGTCGACACCGGCTCCGGCTTCAGGCCGAGCTTCTTGGCCACATGCTCTTCGACATAGGGATCGATGTTGGCGAAGGTGCCGACCGCTCCCGAGATGGCGCAGGTGGCGATGTCTTCCCGCGCATGCGCCAGCCGCTCGCGGCAGCGCGAGAATTCGGCATAGGCTTGCGCCAGCTTGACCCCAAAAGTCGTCGGCTCGGCATGGATGCCATGGCTGCGGCCGATGGTGACGGTGTCCTTGTGCTCGAAGGCGCGGCGCTTGAGGGCCGCGAGCAGCGCGTCGATGTCGGCAAGCAGGATGTCGCTGGCGCGGGTGAGCTGTACCGCAAGGCAGGTATCGAGCACGTCGGACGACGTCATGCCCTGGTGGATGAAGCGGGCGTCCGGTCCGACGAATTCGGCGAGATGGGTGAGGAAGGCGATGACGTCGTGCTTGGTGACGCGCTCGATCTCGTCGATCTTGTCGACATCGAATTTGGCGGCGCCGCCCTTTTCCCAAATCGTCTTCGCAGCCTCTTTCGGGATGACGCCGAGTTCGGCCAGCGCGTCGCAGGCATGCGCCTCGATCTCGAACCAGATGCGGAACCGGGTTTCGGGCGACCAGATGGCGACCATTTCCGGCCGGGAATAGCGAGGGATCATCGTTTCTGAGTCCTGCTGGGAGAAGCTTCGGCCGCGTCCTAACAGAGGCCGGCCCAATGCTCAACGCCGCCGTCGCGCAAACCAGATGCTGGCAGCGACAAGTGCCGCGAAACCGAGCGGAAAGTAGAGCCGCACACCCAGGACGACGAACTGGTAGAGCGCCGTCAGCACGGTGAAGACGAACTCGAAGGCCCAGGTCAGCGTGAAGGCAGGCGCGTGCCACTCGGCATAATAGGAGCGGTATTGCAACGCGAACAGGCCTGCGGTGAAGGCGAGCGTGGCGCCGAGCAGGCACACGAATGCGGCGGCAAGCGCGGTTTCCCAGTGGCGGCCGCGCGATACCAGCCTGGCGAGCGTCAGCCCGACCGGAAAGGCAAGCGCGCCGCCGATGAAATACAAAAGCACGACGAAGCGGATCCTGTCAGGCGTCTCCCAGTAGTAGAGATTGACGCAAGCGCTGGCCGCCATCGCAAGGCCCCACAGCAGCGCGCCTAAGACTGCCGTGCGCGGCGCTGGCAGCGCCTCACGTGGGCCCCGGGCGGCGGCGCAGGGAAACTCGCTCGAGCGGTGTCACAGGCGGCCAGTCACTGCGATCCAGCGATAATCCGGCCCTTCGAAGCCGTATTGGCGAACCGCGATCAGCACCGCATAGGCGCTGAGGCCTTGCATCGAGAAGGTCTGCACCGCGCCGATCCGGTAGCCGTTCGGGCAACCTCGGCTTTTCGGAATGGACTTGTCCTCGTGCAGGAGCTGCGTCTTGCCCCCATCCTTGGCCTCGATACGGAGCAGCCGGAAGCCGTTAATCTCGCCTTGGCTCTGGCAGCCCTCGGTGTCGTTCATGGGAATCTCGTCGAGACGAAACTCGAGCGGATCGTCGACCGGGGAAAAGATCGGCCGCGGGTTAACTGCCATCCGGTAGGGATCGGCTGAAAGCTCGGTCACAGCGTTGAAACCGGCTGTGATGCCGCGATTGGCGGTGAGTTCGGCCTGGCTGACGATAGCCTCGCCTTTCTGCTTGGCTTGAAGACGTGCCGCATCAAGCGTTGCAGCCTCGTCGTCGAGGCGGATCCTGATCGGGGTGCCTTTAAAGAATATGTCGGTCGCGGTGTCGATGTAATAGCGGTTGGAATAGGGGAACCCCGAACCGTCCTGAACGCCGTATTCCTCGAAAGCGAAGATGCCGCCATCCTGGCTGAAGCCCAGGATTTCAAGGTCGGCGACATCGCCGGCCGTGGCCGTGGACTGCGTCGCAAGCTGCGCAAGCAGCCAGATCCACATCAGGACAGGAATTCGCACGGACCGTTCGCTCCATCAGACTGGGACTACGTCATGCCTATCACGGCATGGTGAATGAGACGTGCTGCTCGATGCATCCAATCCGGCGCTCGTTTGTTATTGTCGGCCGTCTCACATCGACAGGGGGCGCGGCCATCCAACGGAGGACCAGCATGACCACCGACATCAGCAAGATACGCGAGCATATGGAAGTGATCGGCGCCGATGGCGTTCATATCGGCACCGTCGACAAGGTCGACGGTCAGCGCATCAAGCTGACCAAGGCCGACAGCGGCATGGGCAGGCACAGGGGCCATCACCACTACATTCCGCTCAGCCTGGTCGCGGAGATCGATGGAAATAAGGTCTGGCTGTCGGCGAATTCGGATGTCGCGGTGACTTTCGAGGAAGAGAAGTCCAACCCGACCTGACCGGAAACGTTGGGTTTGCTTTAACGCAATTCCGGACGGAAAACCGCTACACACTTTTCCTGGAATTGCTCTAGCGCGAGGACCAGACCGGAAACAGATCGCCGTCGGCGGGCGTCGCCGCATAGACGCCGCGGCTGATGGCCCGCGCCATGGTGGCGCCGGCTGTCGCGTAGAGATCGATTGCGGCGTCCGCTTCGAGCTCGATGCCGCTCCTTCCGGTCGCCAGCGCGAAGACCAGGTCGCCGTCGGCCGGCGTGTGCGTCGGCCAAATGGCGCGGGCGAAGCCGTCATGCGCCGAAATCGCCAGCCGCTTGGCCGCAGCTTTGGTCAGAACCGCGTCGGTGGCGATGACGGCAATCGTCGTGCTGCTGCCTTCCGGCCGCGCCCCGACGCGTCTATCTCGGTATTTCAAGAGTATTTTCCTGGCGTCTTCCGGCATCGGATCGGGATAACCCAGGCCGCCGAATTCGTCGCCGATCTCGAAGGGGGCCGCCCAGAAATGGCGGCTGCGGCCAACCGTCACCGAAC
>NZ_RZSC01000496.1:0-4494 GCF_003998155.1 Mesorhizobium sp. M1E.F.Ca.ET.063.01.1.1 | reverse complement strand
GGTCAGCCCGTTGTTGCCGCCGAAACCCATGTCGTTGCGGAAGAAGGCCAAAAGCAGCGCATAGGTCATCGCCTGGGTGATGATCGACAGATAGACGCCGGTGACGCGGCTGCGGAAGGCGAACCAGCCGAAGACGAAGGCGAGCAGGCCTGGCACGGCCAGCACCATCGTTGCCGCGAACCAGAAATGGTCGAAGCCGTACCAGAACCAGGGCAGCTCCTTGTAGTTCAGGAACACCATGAAGTCCGGCAGGATCGGGTTGCCGTAGACGCCGCGCGAGCCGATCTGTCGCATCAGATACATGCCCATCGCATAGCCGCCGAGCGCGAAAAAGGCGCCGTGGCCGAGCGAGAGGATGCCGCAATAGCCCCAGACGAGATCGAGCGCGAGCGCCAGCAGCGCATAGCAGAGATACTTGCCGAGCAGCGCCACGATATAGGGCGGCACATAGAGAGCGCTCGCCGGCGAGACCGCGAGGTTGAGCAGCGGCACGACGATGGCAGCCGCCAGCAGGACGAAAATGGTGACCGCGATGCGCCGGTCGGCGCCGAAGAGGCGCTGCGCGATCATGCTTCCACCGCCCTGCCCTTCAGCGCGAACAGGCCGCGCGGGCGCTTCTGGATGAACAGGATGATCAATACCAGCACGACGATCTTACCGAGCACCGCGCCGGCATAGGGCTCGAGGAACTTGTTGACGATGCCGAGCGAGAAGGCGCCGACCAGCGTGCCCCAGAGATTGCCGACGCCGCCGAAGACGACGACCATGAAACTGTCGATGATGTAGCCGCGGCCGAGATTGGGCGAGACATTGTCGATCTGGCTGAGCGCCACGCCGGCGATGCCTGCGATGCCGGAGCCGAGCGCGAAGGTCAGCGCGTCGACCCATGGCGTCCTGATGCCCATGGAGGCCGCCATGCGGCGGTTGGCGGTGACGGCGCGCATCTGCAGGCCCCAGGGCGTGCGCTTCATGACGTAGAGCAGTACCGCGAAAACCAGGAGCGCGAACACCAGAATCCACAGCCTGTTCCAGGTGATGGCGAGTTGCCCGATGTCGAACGAGCCCGACATCCAGGACGGATTGCCGACCTCCTGGTTGGTCGGCCCGAAGATGGTGCGCACGGCCTGCTGCAGGATCAGCGAGACGCCCCAGGTGGCCAAAAGCGTCTCCAGCGGACGGCCGTAGAGGAAACGGATGATGCCGCGCTCGATGGCAAGCCCGACCAGCGCCGCGACAAGGAAGGCAAGCGGCAGCGCGATGACCAGCGACCAGTCGAATATGCTTGGGAACGACGTGCGGATGACGTGCTGGACGACGAAGGTGGTGTAGGCGCCAAGCATCACCATCTCGCCATGCGCCATGTTGATGACGCCCATGACGCCGAAGGTGATGGCGAGGCCGATCGCGGCCAGCAGCAGCACCGATCCGAGCGAGATGCCGTACCAGATGTTCTGGCCGGCATCCCACAGCGCCAGCGTCGAATTGATGCGGCCGATGGCGCCGGCTGCCGCATCCTTGACCGCGCCTTGTGAATTGGCTTCGACCGAAGTCAGCAATGAAAGCGCGTCGCGATCGCCACGCGCCGCGATGAGCGAGATGGCCGCGAGCTTGTCGGCTTCGGGCTTGTCGGAAACCAGAACCGTCGCCGCGCGCGCCTGTTCGAACATGGCCTTGACGGCCGGCTCGGTCTCGGCGGCGATCGCGGCATCGAGCGGCTCGATATTCGCCGCATCGGGCGTCTTGAACATGGTCGTCGCGGCGGCGAGCCGCACGCCCGCGTCCTTGGCGCGCAGCGTCAGCGTGCCCAGGGCATCGCGGATCGTCCGGCGAAGGCCGTTGTTGACCTTGATCTTGGTGAGGTCGGTCTTGGCGGCGTCGGCCGCCTTCTTGCCGCTCAGCGGATCGAGCAACTCCACGCCGCCCGCGCCGTCCTTGCCGACGAAGACCTGGGAGTCGCCCTTGCGGATATAAAGTTCGCCGTCGGCCAGCGCCGAAAGTGGTCGTTCGACCGCCGGATCGCCGCTCGCGGCCAGCTCGCGCACCACCGCCTCGGTGGCCGAGAAGTTGGTGGCTGTCGCGAATTTGGCGATGATTGCGCGGAGATCGGCTTCGGCCGCGCTCGACGGCAACAGACTTGCCATCGTCAGCAACAGCAACAGCCCAATCGCGCGCAGCAGGATCATCGTCTTCCAGCGGTCCTCAAGGGTTTTGAAGGTTTGCCTGGGCGGGCCGGAGGATTGGCCCGCCCAGGCCGCGGTCTCGGATCGTGGGGCCACTCCGCGATCCGAGAGACCTGGGGTCATGGACCAAGGTCCGGACCGGGATCAGTTGGTGCCCTTGCCGCCGCACTTGCCGGTGGCGACGTTGAAATTGCCGCAGGACAGAGGCGCGCGCCAATCGGAGATCAGGTCCTTGGAATCCGGCAGATAGTCGGACCATTCGTCGCCCATCACGAGGCCGGGAGTTTGCGAGACGGTCTCGAACTGGCCATCGGCCTGGATTTCGCCAATCAGCACCGGCTTGGTGATGTGGTGGTTGGGCATCATCGTCGAATAGCCGCCGGTCAGGTTCGGAACCGACACGCCGACCATGGCGTCGATCACCTTGTCCGGATCGGTGGTGCCGGCCTTCTCGACCGCCTTCACCCACATGTTGAAGCCGATATAGTGGGCCTCCATCGGGTCATTGGTGGTGCGCTTGTCGTTCTTGATGAACTTGTGCCAGTCGTCGATGAACTTCTTGTTCTCGGGCGTGTCGATACTCTCGAAATAATTCCAGGCGGCGAGGTGGCCGACGAGCGGCCCGGTATCGAGACCGGCCAGTTCTTCCTCGCCGACCGAGAAGGCCATGACCGGGATGTCCTCGGCCTTGATGCCCTGGTTGCCCAGTTCCTTGTAGAAGGGCACGTTGGCGTCGCCGTTGACGGTCGACACGACCGCCGTCTTCTTGCCGGCCGAGCCGAACTTCTTGATCGCCGAGACCTCGGTCTGCCAGTCGGAGAAGCCGAACGGCGTGTAGTTGACCATGATGTCCTCGGCCGGCACGCCCTTCGACTTGAGGTAGGCCTCGAGGATCTTGTTGGTGGTGCGCGGATAGACGTAGTCGGTGCCTTCGAGCACCCAGCGCTTCACCGAGCCGCCATCGGCGCTCATCAGATAGTCGACGGCCGGAATGGCCTGCTGGTTCGGCGCCGCGCCCGTGTAGAAGACGTTGCGCTCGCTCTCCTCGCCCTCATACTGGACCGGATAGAAGAGGATGTTGTCGAGTTCCGAGAACACCGGCAGCACCGACTTGCGCGACACCGAGGTCCAGCAGCCGAACACCGCCGCCACCTTGTCCTTGGAGATCAGCTCGCGCGCCTTTTCGGCGAACAGCGGCCAGTTGGACGCCGGGTCGACGACGACTGCCTCGAGCTTCTTGCCGAGCAGGCCGCCCTTGGCGTTCTGCTCCTCGATCAGCATCAGCATGACGTCCTTCAGCGTCGTTTCCGAAATCGCCATGGTCCCCGACAGCGAATGGAGGATGCCGACCTTGATCGTATCGTCGGCCGCCCTGGCGGGAGCCGACATCGACAGGCCGGCAGCGATCACTCCGGCCGAAAACATTTTTGTTATTGTCGAGAATTACCCCTCATGTTCCACGCTCCCAAGCTGGTTGTTTTGCATCGCGACAGAGCATTGCAAGCGACGTGCCAAACGCCGGAGCATGGCGAGCTGAGCGGCGATAGATGCGTTTTTACAATTGCTTATCGTATAGCCGTCGAACGGATCGAGTATCCGGGAGGGAAAGGGGATTGAGAAAACTTTGCGCACCTCTGCCTAGATTTTGCCCAAATGGTAAAAATGCCTAATCTTTGATCTCAATCCAACACGCGGTAATTCGGCGGCGGTTGCGAGACGATGGCAAAATGGGGCAAGGTCGCCGCGCAAACGAGCGACGTCATGGCCCTACGCATTATCCTGAGCTTCCTGCTTCTCTTATCCGCCGCCGGCGGCGCCCGCGCCGACTTCGCCGACGGCAGGCTGCCGGATGGCGTTTATCACTGCGAGGTCTACCTGCTCGGCATGTTCCTCAACCTCGGCGACATCACCATCAAGGGCAATCTCTACAGCGGCCCGGTCACCTTCGGCAGAATGCCGCAGGCCTACAATTACCAGATGGATGCCAATGGCGAGATCAGTTGGCTCGGTCCGCTCGGCGGCTACACCAGCGGCGGCAACTCTCTCTCCATCACCCAGGCGACGCTGGACGATCCGAACGCCCCTTCCTTCGACATCATCATGAAGCAGCAGGACGGCGCCTTCACCGCTTCGACCTGCACCAGGAGGTGACCGCCGGCGGCGGCCGCGCCTACCATTGCAATATGCCCTCTCATGTCATCCGGATGTTGCCGAGGCGGCTTAGGCAGCGCGGTGTCAAACATCCACCATAAGAGGCAGACACGATGGCCAACTCCCCGTCCTCACCCTCCCCTGTCATCCGCGACGTCATCGC
>NZ_RZSC01000495.1:0-4498 GCF_003998155.1 Mesorhizobium sp. M1E.F.Ca.ET.063.01.1.1 | reverse complement strand
CCTCAATACAACCCCAAAGCAAGCCGGGCTTTTGATCCAGCACTCATGCCGAACTGAGAAGCGCCGCATGATGACTTGTATCCTCATAGCCTGGCTCGCCCTCCAGCCCGCCAGCATCATCATTGGCAAGTCTATCGCCTTTGGAAGTCAATGATGGCCGACTGACCGGCAAGCCGATCGTAGGAAGCCCCCGCGTTCGGACCCGGCGCGGTGTTCCTGCTCGGCGAAATCGTCAAGCGCTCCCGTCGCGGGGAAGCCGGCTTGCATGGACAGAACGGTTGGGCGATGCTGTCTTTTTGGGGTGTGGTGTTCGCAGTGCCGATTCCATGGAAGCACCGCTATGTTCATTGACTACTACGAACTACTTGAGATCAGTCCGAACGCGAATTCGGAAACGATCGAACGGATATTTCGTTATTTTGCCATGCGCTATCATCCCGACAATCGGGACACCGGCGATGAATCACGCTTCAGCGAAATCGTGGAGGCGCACAATACGCTCAAGGATCCGGTCAAGCGCGCCCAGTACGACGTCCAGTACAAGGACAATTTGAGCCTTCGCCGCGAACTGACCGAGGAAGCTGGCAACGCCAAAGGGCTCGAGCGGGATATCGTCATCCAGGCCAAACTGCTGTCGCTTCTTTATGTAAAACGCCGACAAGACGTCAACAATCCTGGCATCGGCGATGAAGAACTCGAACGCTTGTCAGGCTGCCCGCGAGAACATCTTGAGTTTCATCTCTGGTATTTGAAGGCAAAGGGCTGGATAGCGAGGATCGAAAACGGGATGTTCGCCATCACCGTGGACGGCATCGATCGCGCCAATTCCGAACATCGTCGTGAGACCGCCGCTACTAGGCTGCTGAATCATGCAAGCTGAAGGTCATCGCCGCGGTTTCTCGGTTGCCCGCCAGTCACCTTCGCTTTAGCGATCGCTTGTATTCAAATCTGACCGGGCCCATGGTCGCCTTCCCGGGGAGGTTTGATTGGCGTGGCCCGTGTCTCGGTTCCCATGTCTCGCTGTGGAGCGGCTTGAACGGGGCGTCCGAGGGGAGGGGAAATTGCCCGAGAAAAAAGTAATCGCGGTCAAAGACTGGACCTGCGCCATGAGCGACGAGCTTGGTCGCGTAGCCCTGATGGTCAACCCGACCGATGGCGAGCCGATCATGGTCTTGATGACGATCTTTCAGGCAGCAAAGATGGGGCGCGAACTGCAGTCTCCGAAGCGCGTCCAGTCTATCTAAAGCATGTCTCCCGAAAGTGGGAACCGGTTTCGGGACAAAGACATGCGTAAAATCAAAAACCTAAAGCGCACGGAGCGAATCTGAAAGATCGCGACGCGCTTTAGCGGGGGATTGCGGGCGTCGGCCCAGGCTGGAGCCGCACCCCAACCTTGTCGCCAGGCGGGGCGGCGGTTAAGGTCGACCTCCCGAAGGAGGCTCGACCATGGCACTTGACCTTTCGGTAGATACTTCAGCCGCCAAGGCGGCGACGCCGCCAGGCAAGTATCTCTTCGGCCCGGTCGCCGACTTCCTCATGCTCGGCGGCGGCGCATTTGTGATCCTGCCGGTTCTGTTGCTGGTCCCGCTCGAGTATGAAGGTCTCGTGGCTGCAACGATGGTCGTCGTGGCGTATTTGGTCAATTACCCCCACTTTGCCCACTCGTACCAGATTTTCTACCGCAATTTCGGGCGCAAGGTGAGCGGGAACGGATACGACAGGAGCTTGCAGCTCCGCTATATTTTCGCGGGCATCGTCGTTCCGGTTATCATGGGCGCCTTCTTCGCGTATGGCGCGGCGACGGCGAACACCCGCCTGCTCGGATATGCGGCCAACGCAATGTTCTTCTTCGTGGGCTGGCACTACGTCAAGCAGGGCTACGGCATGCTGATGGTGGACGCCGTCCTGAAGCGCAAGTTCTTCGACGGCCGGGACAAGAAGGTGCTGCTTGTCAACAGCTATGCGGTGTGGATCCTGGCATGGCTGCAGACGAACACGGCAGTCACCCAAGGGAAATATTACGGCTTGGAGTACTACACATTCGCCGCCCCAGCGTGGATCACCAACATTGCCCTGCTGGTGGCCGTTGCATCGACGGCGGTGACAATTCTGATGCTGATCAATCGCTGGCGACGGAACGGCCGCGCCCTGCCATATAACGGCATCGTGGCGTATGTCGCGTCGCTCTATCTTTGGATCCTGATCGCGAGGATAAACCCGCTTTGGCTGCTTGTGGTGCCCGCGCTCCATTCGCTGCAATATCTGGCGGTGGTCTGGCGCTACCAGACCAATGTCGAGCGCGACGGCCCGGATGCCGTCGGATATCCGCAACTGAAGATCCTATCCGTTGTCGGGCCGCTCTACAGGCTGCGGGTCCTGGGATTCATCGTTGGAGGCGCTGCACTGGGATATCTCGGTTTCTGGCTGATCCCGATGGCGATGACGGCCTTGATCCCCTACGACAGGCAGGTCCTCGGATCCTCCCTGTTCTTCTTCATCGTGCTGATCTTCATCAACGTGCACCACTATTTCCTGGACAATGTGATGTGGCGCCGCGGCAACCCGGAAGTGTCGCGGTATCTGTTCCGGTAGGGCAAATTCAGGAACGCCCGAAGACCAGCGAAACATTGCCGCCGGCATGGCGCTCGAGCCGTCCGGCGAGGTCGAGCTCCAGGAGCACCATCGCGATCTGCGCGGCGCTCAGGCCGGTGTGCCGGATGATCTCGTCCACGCCGATGGGTGTCGGGCCGAGAGCCTCCAGCACGTCGGCGCGCTCGTTCTCGCCGGGCGGCGGCATTGACGACAGGTCGGGTGCTTCGGCGAGCGGCGCGGTTCTTGGTGGGCGAGTGCCGGCCAGCGGCGCCAGCGCGCCAAGGATATCGGCCGCTTCGGTGACGAGCATCGCGCCATCCTTCAGCAAGGCGTTGCTGCCGGCGGCGCGCGGGTCGAGCGGCGAGCCCGGCACGGCGAAGACCAGCCGGCCCATCGCGTTGGCAAGCCTGGCGCTGATCAGCGAGCCGGAGCGCTGCGCCGCTTCGACCACGACCAGCCCCATCGCCATGCCGGCGACAAGGCGGTTGCGGCGCGGAAAATCCTGCGCGCGCGGCTGCCAGCCGAACGGCATTTCCG
Organism: Mesorhizobium sp. M1E.F.Ca.ET.063.01.1.1; assembly: GCF_003998155.1. Lineage (NCBI taxonomy): Bacteria > Pseudomonadati > Pseudomonadota > Alphaproteobacteria > Hyphomicrobiales > Phyllobacteriaceae > Mesorhizobium > Mesorhizobium sp. M1E.F.Ca.ET.063.01.1.1. The sequence continues at coordinate 1,369 of NZ_RZSC01000495.1, read as the reverse complement.
AAACGATGGCGCCGCCACGCTCGGCGATGTCGTCGCACAGGCCGGCATTTTCGGGCGGGTAGGGAACGTCGAGGCCGCCGGCCAGCACGCCGACCGTGCCGGTCGAGAGACTGCCCTGGTGTGCGGCCGTGTCGATGCCGCGCGCGAGGCCCGAGACGATGGCGTAACCGTCGCGGCCGAGGTCCGCCGCCAGCATGCGCGCCATCTTGATGCCCGCGAGCGAGGCATTGCGGGCGCCGACGATGGCCACCGCCGGCAGGCGGAACACCGCGCCTTCGCCTTTGGCCGCCAGCAGCGGCGGCGGGTTGTCCATGGTCTTCAGCAGAGCGGGATAGTCGGCCTCCCCGATGCCGACGAAACGGGCGCCGGCGCGCCGCGCCGCCTCCAGCTCGGCCTCGGCTTCCGCGATGGAGGGAATGCGAACGATGCGGTTGGCGCCCCCCGAAATCATCAGTTCGGGCAGCATCTCGAGCGCAGCCTCGGCCGAGCCGAAGCGGTTGATCAGTTCGCGGAAAGAGGCCGGGCCGACATTCGGCGTGCGGATCAGTCGGAGCCAGGCAAGCCGCTGCCGGTCGCTGAGGCGCGGGCCGGCGGCGGGCGCGATCATCCCTTCGCCCCGATCTTGCCCTCGGTGCCGGCGAGAAGGCGCGAGATGTTCGCGTGGTGCTTGATGAACACGATCAGGCTCATCACCGCGAACAGGCCGGCAATCTGCGGTGTGCTGATGAAATAGAGAGCGATCGGCACGGCCACCGCCGCCGCCAGCGCCGCCAGCGAGGAATAGCGGAACAGGAAAGCCATGGCGAGCCAGACCACTGCGAAGACAAGCATGCCTTGCCAGGCAAGGCCGAGCAGCACACCGAGGTAGGTGGCGACGCCCTTGCCGCCCTTGAAGCCGAGCCAGACCGGAAAGAGATGGCCGAGGAAGGCGCCGAAGCCAGCCGCGAGCGCCAGTTCCGGTGCGAAGCGGCCGGCGATCAACGCTGCCGCCGTGCCTTTCAGGGCGTCAAGCAACAGCGTCGCGGCGGCGAGCCCCTTGTTGCCGGTGCGCAGCACATTGGTGGCGCCGATGTTGCCGGAGCCGATGTTGCGCACGTCGCCGAGACCGGCGGCGCGGGTGATCAAGAGTCCAAACGGGATCGAGCCGAGCAGATAGCCGAACAGCAAAGACAGGACATAGCTCATTGTTTTCCCCCGCTTCTCTGCCTTCGGCCCGGATCGCGGCACTGGTCGCGGTCCGGGTTTCTTGTGCTCTCAGGCTGAAAACACTGTGCGGCCCGCAACCATCGTTTGCAAGACCTTGCCCTGCAGGCGCGCGCCTTCGAAACAGGTGTTCTTCGAGCGCGAGCGAAGCCCGCTCTCGCTGACG
>NZ_RZSC01000494.1:0-4506 GCF_003998155.1 Mesorhizobium sp. M1E.F.Ca.ET.063.01.1.1 | reverse complement strand
GCACTGGTCGGGCTTTCGCATCGTGCCGCAGACGATCGAGTTCTGGCACGACCGCCCATTCCGGCTGCATGACCGCATCATGTTCTCGCGCAACGCCAAAGGCGGTTGGGACAAGACGCGGCTGTACCCTTAACCTTCGAATGCCCGCTGGAAAATCAATCCTTCTCCAGTTGGAACAGCAGGAAATGCGGCCGCTCGCTGGCGACGCCGACGGCCGGGCGTATGGACTTGGTCGCTTCCTTCGGCACCAGGAACGTCTCGCGCAGGTTGAGCGTGTCGCCGCTCTTGGCGCCGGAGAAGATCGCCGAAATGCAGGTCTGCACATCGTCCGTGGTTTTCAGCGACGCGATGGATGTCGGCGACCAGCGCCGGCCGTGCTTGTCGATGAGCATCACCTTGCAGCCGAGCCATCGGTTCTGCAGATCGGGATCGCCGATCTTCACTGAGAAGTCGGCCAGCACCGGCACCGAATCCGGCGGCAGGTTCGACATGCCGAAAGCGCCGCGCAGATCGGTCAATTTCCAGTCGCTGCCGCCGAAACGGGCGCTTTCGCCCCAGGCGACGCGGCGCGGGAAGAGGTCGTTGCCGCCAAGCAGCGCTTTGACGCTGTCATAGGACCCGATGGCCAGACTCAGCGGGACGAGCAGGACGAGCGACCAGAGGCTGCGCCGGCGCCGTTTCCGCTCGATCGTCCCGCTCTCTCGATCCAGACCCTGTGCCGTCATTCGATACCCCTCAGATCGGCTGCGTCATATCCAGCGTGTCGACCGTGCCGGGCGGCAAGCCGTCGGGCCCGATGGCGACCGCCCCGAGCGATATCACGGCCTGGGAGTCGAGCGCGGACATCAGCTTTTCCGAAATCAGCAAAGTGGCATCGCTGACCTCGTCCGGCCGCAGCTCGAAGATCAGCCTCGCCTTTTTTGGCAGGCCGGGGTCGATGGCCACGGGAAGCAGTCCATCGGTGAAGGACAGCCGCTCGGTCTGGTCATAGGTGAGGCCTGTCGTTCCGCGCCACGATGCGACCGCCACCGTCGTCGATTGCGCCCGCGCCGCGAACTCCACGGTGACCACGGCCCAGATGCCGCCGGTGGTCAGAACCATGCTGTCGCCGAACCTGTCCGCTTTCAGCTTGCGGGCGAACTCCACCTTTTCGGCGCGGACCTCGAAGCTTCGCCCGACGACCGTGTCGCCGAGCTCGCCCCGCGCGGGGATCGGCCCGATCAGGTCGCCATAATGCGGCTTCGATACTTGCAGGCCGTAGCAGAGCGACACTGCGGCGAGCAGCAGGACGACGTTGGCAAGCTTGCGCATCATGGCCGGATATCCGCGATGTCGGGCCCGCTTCCAATGGGCAGCTTCAGCGTCCCGATCGGCGTCGGATTGAACCAGCCGGGCAGGCCGTGGAGATTGTCGCGCTGCTTGTAGGTCTCGCGGATGACCGTCAGTTCGAGGCTCGCCGGCGGAGCCGCGCCGTCCGGCAATTGCCAGATGTAGGCCATGCGCTCCAGCATGCCGGGGTGCAGTTCCGGCGACAGCGTGGAATCTCGCGTGAGGACGATGAACGGTTTCGTCGCCGGATCGATAGTTGCCCGGTTCGCCTGCAGGACATCGAAATAGTCCTTTGTCGATTTGGCCGTCCGGTTGGTCATTTCGAGCTCGAGGACCAGCGCCTTCGCGCCAGGCTTGAGCGGTACGCCGTAGAGGTTCCCGCCTTCGGCGGCATACGCTTTGAGCGGCCTCAGCAGCCATTGACCCGTTTCGATCGGGCTGGCGGGCGCCAGAACGGAAAGAGGCTCGTGCCTTGCGCCGAAAGCGCCCATGACACCGGCGACTGCAATCGCCGCTGCGGTGCCGATGCCAGCGACCAACAAAGCTTTCAGGCGAGAGCGGGCGTCTTCAAGCATTCTGGGCACCGACTTCCGCGCCGTCCGGGGAGCCGGCTGGTTGAGCATCTTCACTGGTCCGGCGCTTCGGCAGCGCGAATGCCGTTTCGAGGATCGCGGCGAGGAAGCAGATCCTGAGCGGTTCGACAAGAATGCCGGTCGAAGAGTCCTGGAACGGGCTGCCGAAGAGCAGCGAGACGCCATCGGAAAGCACCTGCCAGGTATCGAGCTCATGCGGACCGAATAGCCGTGTCATGCCGAGCCAGGCCCAGGCCGCCAGCCAGTCGATCAGGCGATAGCCGACGATCAGCGTGACGACGAGCACCAAGCCCGAGCTCAGCGTGATGCGCACGCTGTTGGCGATCGGCAAATAGCGCGAGCGGTAGCCGGAGATGAAGTGCTCGACGAAGTCGCGCAGGAATCTCGGAATGGCGCGATAACGCTCGCCGAAATGTTCGGCGCGCCGGTGCATGCGCATCAGTTCCTTGTCGTCGCGCACGTCGTAGCCGTAGATCAGCGCGGCGAGCACCAGCCAGATCACCGGCAGGAGCATGTAGAAGAACAGGTCGACCAGCCTTTTGGTCGTGTCGATGGAAGTGACCTCCACGGGAACCATCGGATCGGCAAAGGCGCTTGCGATCGGATTGGCCATGCCGTCCGCCGCTGCCTGCAGCAAGGAAAAGATATTGCGGCTCATGATCCAGTCGACGACCTCGTCCTTCCAGCGCGAGATCACATAGAGACCGATGAAGATCCAGTTGGTCTCGCAGATGACCACGACGATCTGCCAGAAGGAGCGCGATCGGCCGCGCGTCTGCATGCCGGTGGCGAAGCGCCGGATCAGCCAGGAGATGACGACCGAAAAGACCAGCCAGCGCGAATCGAGCACATCGAGAACGTTGCCCTCCCCTCCGCCGAAAGGCGCCATGTCGAGCGCGACGCGCGAATACTGCCGCACCGTGTCGCCGAGAAAGCCCCAGGCGGCGTAGTAGGCGAAAAAGGGCAGCAGCGCGACCGTGATCATGCGCGCCAGCGGCGTGCCGCCGATGCGTCCCTCGCCCGAGCTTTCGCCTTGAGCCACCTGCTGCGCGGCGCGCGTTGCCGGCAAGGCCGGCAGCAGCGTCTGGAACATGGCGACGGTGACGATGAGCTGCGTCAGCGCGACCAGCGTCAGCAAGGCGAGCCCCGCCATATGGTTGACGAGGGCGGTGCGCGCGGCGATTTGCATGAACAGGTCGCCGAACACGATGCCCAGTAGCACCATGGCGATCAGTTGCGGCCAGAAGCGCCACCAGAGCTTGAAGGTCAGCGCCAGCGGCTTTGCGGCATCGGCAAGCATGTCGAGGCGTTCAATGCGTCAATGAACGCCCTCCAATCGCTCCGGCAGATCGATGGCTGCGTTTCGGGTCATGTCCTCTCCATTTCACGAGCCCCCGCCAAGTATAATCGGGACATAGAGCGGATCGGATCGGTTTGACACCCCTGCACCAACCTTTAGGTGAAATTGGCCGGCTACCTCGTCTTACGCTTGAAGCCATTTCCGGCCATACTATTGGAAAGACTTCAGGTCTTGGGAGAGACTGCATGGCAATCTTCCTGGCATTCCTTGGCGTCTCGATCATGGTGATCGTGACACCCGGTCCGGATACCGCGATCACCATCCGCAACACCTTGCTCGGCGGCCGCTCCGCAGGAATTTTGACTGCGCTCGGTGTCGGCTGCGGGCTGACGATCTGGGCGCTGGCGACGAGCGTCGGCCTTGTCGCGCTGCTCACTGCTTCCGAACCGCTTTTCCTGGCCGTCAAATATGCCGGCGCCGCCTATCTGATCTATCTCGGCATGCAAGCCCTGCGCGAAGCCATTTGGCCGGTGCAAAGCCATCATGCGCAGGCGCCGACCGTACCGCATACCCGGCTTGCCCCGGTCGCCGCGTTCCGGCAGGGCTTCATCAGCGATCTCGGCAATCCGAAAATAGCCGTGTTCTTTCCGAGCCTGTTGCCTCAATTCGTGCCGGCGGGACAGCCGTCCTTTCTGTCGCTGCTGCTGCTTGGCGTCGTCTTCGCACTAATCACCTTCAGCTGGCTGACCATCTATGCAACGGTTGTCGCCAAGGCCGGCGACTGGCTGCGCCGACCGAATGTGCGCCGGATCGTCGAAGCGGTCAGCGGCACGCTACTGATCGGCCTCGGCATCCGCATCGCGGCCGAGCAGCGATAGCTCGGTCAGCTCGCCTTTTTTCGCGTCATGAAAGAGGTGAGCGCGGCGCGCGCCTCATCCGACTTCAGCCGCTCGCGGAAATGCTCGCTCTCCACCTTGATGCGGGCGACGAGTTCCTCGCGCGGCTCACGCATCAGGTCGCGGGCGATCTTCAGCGCCTGCGGCGGCTTGGCCGCGATGTCGTTGGCGGCGGCCAGCACCGCGCCTTCCAGCGCGTCTTCCGCGACCACGTCGTAGATCAGGCCGGCGGCATTGGCGCGCTCGGCCGAAAAACCTTCACCGAGACCAAGCAGCGCGAAGGCGCCCTGCCGGCCGAGGATCCGCGGCGCCAGCAGGCTGGAGCCGGCCTCCGGCACGAGGCCGAGATCGACGAACGGCGTGCGGAAGAGCGTGCGCGGCGTGGCGA
>NZ_RZSC01000493.1:0-4513 GCF_003998155.1 Mesorhizobium sp. M1E.F.Ca.ET.063.01.1.1 | reverse complement strand
GCTTCAGGAGCTGCAGCACGTTGGCGAGCGTGCCGATGTCGAAAATGGCACCGGGCTCAGGATCATCGTCGGCTGCGTTCATCTGGGTGGCAAGCAGGATCTGCTTTTCCTGACCCATCACTTCTTCCAGCGCCTTGATCGACTTTTCGCGCCCGACAAAGAGCGGAACGATCATGTGCGGAAACACGACGATGTCGCGCAGCGGGAGAACCGCGAAGACGCCGTCGCCGGAAGCCCTGGATATTTTGGCCATTGTCCAACCTTTCATGTCGCGGACGCTAATTGAGCCAACCGCGAATCTTATATTAACGACCGAGCGTCGTTCCGCCTACCACAGTTTGTGACGGGAATTTTACAGCACGGAATTCGGCGCTTCGGCCTTCCGCTGTTAGGTGGATGCGGGCGGAGCAAAGATCAAGGGTTAACACGGTCCGTTCATCCACTCCATCGCTTGCCGGTACCCCCGTCACAGCAAAACGGCGCCGCACGGGCGCCGTTCCATGAAAAATTGCCGGATCGGGTGCCATCTCAGGCGCTGACGTTGCCCTTCTTTTCCTTCTGCTCGGAATAGATGTACAGCGGCCGGGCGTTGCCGGAAACCACCTCTTCCGAGATCACCACTTCGCGCACGCCTTCCAGCGCCGGCAGCTCGAACATGGTGTCGAGCAGGATCGCTTCCATGATGGAGCGCAGGCCGCGCGCGCCGGTCTTGCGCTCGATGGCGCGCTTGGCGATCGCCGACAATGCGTTCTCGTGGAAGGTCAGGTCGACATTCTCCATCTCAAACAGCCGCTGATACTGCTTGACCAGCGCGTTCTTCGGCTCGGTCAGGATCTGGATCAGCGCCGGCTCATCGAGGTCCTCGAGCGTCGCCAGCACCGGCAGACGGCCGACGAATTCCGGGATCAGGCCGAACTTCAACAGATCCTCCGGCTCGACCTGGCGGAACAGGTCGCCGGTGCGCCGATCCTCGGGCGACGCCACGGTGGCGCCGAAGCCGATCGAGGTCTTGCGGCCGCGGTCCGAGATGATCTTGTCGAGCCCCGCAAAGGCGCCGCCGCAGATGAACAGGATATTGGCGGTATCGACCTGCAGGAATTCCTGCTGCGGGTGCTTGCGGCCGCCCTGCGGCGGCACGGAAGCGACCGTGCCTTCCATGATCTTCAAGAGCGCCTGCTGCACGCCCTCGCCCGACACGTCGCGGGTTATCGACGGATTGTCCGACTTGCGCGAGATCTTGTCGATCTCGTCGATATAGACAATGCCGCGCTGCGCGCGCTCGACATTGTAGTCGGCCGATTGCAGAAGCTTCAGGATGATGTTCTCGACGTCCTCGCCGACATAACCGGCTTCGGTCAGCGTCGTGGCGTCGGCCATGGTGAAGGGCACGTCGATGATGCGGGCGAGCGTCTGCGCCAGCAGCGTCTTGCCGCAGCCGGTCGGGCCGATCAGAAGGATATTGGACTTCGCCAGCTCGACGTCGTTGTTCTTGCCGGCATGCGCGAGGCGCTTGTAATGGTTGTGGACGGCGACCGACAGCACCCGCTTGGCGTAGGGCTGGCCGATGACGTAGTCGTCGAGGACCTTGAGGATCTCCTGCGGGGTGGGCACGCCCTCCCGCGACTTCACCATCGAGGTCTTGTTCTCCTCACGGATGATATCCATGCAGAGCTCGACGCACTCGTCGCAGATGAAGACGGTCGGACCGGCGATCAGCTTGCGCACTTCGTGCTGGCTTTTGCCGCAAAACGAGCAATAGAGCGTGTTCTTTGAATCACCGCCGTTGTTGCTTACCTTGCTCATTTTTCTGTCCTTTCACCGCCTGCCCGCCGATGGTCTGGCCGCATGGGCGTCTCACCAATCTATCGCGGGAATTCGCGGCCGCCAGTGTCCCGGCTCACACAGCGCATTCCGTACGATACGCAAATCAGAAAACGCGACAATGATTCGCAGCAACCCCATGCAAAGCTAAGCCGTCGAAAATCAACATAGCCTTAACGTAGGCAATCCCGACCGTCGAGGGAACAGGCAATTGTGGCCGAAATGCCGCAAGCCGCGCCAAAAGCACGTTATCGCACCATCGAGCTGCCAACCAGGGCCTACGCGGCGGCGGTTTCGCCCAGCTCGCGCGTCGTGATGACCTTGTCGATCAGACCAAAGTCCTTGGCCTCGTCAGCGCTCATGAAATGGTCGCGGTCGAGCGTCCGTTCGATCTCGTCATAGCTCTTGCCGGTGTGCTTGACATAAACCTCGTTCAAGCGACGCTTGAGCTTGATGATATCCTGCGCATGACGTTCGATGTCCGACGCCTGACCCTGGAAGCCGCCGGACGGCTGATGGACCATGATGCGGGCGTTCGGCGTGGCGAAGCGCATATCCTTGTGGCCGGCGCAAAGCAGCAGCGAGCCCATCGAGGCGGCCTGACCGATGCAGAGCGTCGACACCGCCGGCTTGATGAACTGCATGGTGTCGTAGATCGCCATGCCCGAGGTGACGACGCCGCCCGGCGAGTTGATGTAGAGGTTGATCTCCTTCTTGGGGTTCTCCGCCTCGAGGAACAAAAGCTGTGCACAAACCAGCGTCGCCATGCCGTCCTCGACCGGGCCGGTGATGAAGATGATGCGTTCCTTCAACAGGCGGGAGAAAATGTCATAGGCGCGCTCGCCGCGATTGGTCTGCTCGACCACCATCGGAACGAGGTTCATGTAGGTTTCGACGGGGTTCTTCATGGACTACCCTTGTTAGATGGATTCCGGCGCCGTGAAATATGGCCAATCGGGCGGAATCGGTTCTTGATCGTTAAATCCTAAATAGGATGTCGGCTCACCCTAGCGCAAGGCCGCCCCTCCTAGCCATCTGGTTAAGTCGAATCAAGCGCCGCCGGTCAGGAAATGCCTGTGGTTGCGCCTTGTTCGGAAGTGCTCAGGCGCTAACCGGCCGCCTCGGTAGCAATTTCTTAACCGCGCGGCTTAACGACAAGCCTTGAAATCCCTGTCCGGCGGCGGGCCTTCCGATACATTCCTGCGTTGAACCGGCGTCCTTTTTCAACGGGGGAATGTCATGTTTCGCCAGAGTTCCTTTCGCAAGAGCTTCGCATCGCTCACCTCTGCCAGCCTGGCAACGCTCGCAACGGTGTCGCAAACGGCTGCCGGCGGCCGCGCGCTCGAATGCTACGAGCCGGTGCATCGGCCGGCGCTTTATGACACCGTCTACGAAGACGTGATGGTCAGCCCCGGCGGCCAACTCGTCGACTATGACCCGCCGATCTACGGCACAAGCGAAGGCCTGGAGCAGATCGCCCCGCCTCGCGTCACCTATGAGGTCGTGCCCGCCGTCATGCGCACCGTCTACCACACGGTCAAGGTCGACGATGGCGGCTATGCCTGGGAATGGCGCGTCATCCATGGCCGCAAGGTGCTGTGCAAGATCTGGCGCAAGGCGCGCTATGCGCGCGTCGCCGAAACCGTAATCGTCGAGCCGGAGCGCGTCCGTCGCGTGGTCCTTCCGGCGGAATATGAAAACGTGGCGCGGGAAGTGCTGGTGCGGCCGGAACGGCGGCGCGTCACCGAAATTCCACCTTCGTACAGGACAGTTGGGCGCCGCGTGGTGGTGCGGGAAGGCTCGACCAGATGGCGGCGGGTGCATATTCCGCGGCATTGCCTGGACTAGGTTCGACCGTTTGCCCTGGGGCTAGTCCGACCGGGCCTCTTCCTGCCCGGTCGAAAAAAATGTCGGCTCAGGCCAGATCGATATCGAGGATCGCCATCGAGAAATTGTAGTCGCCGTCGTCCTCGTCCTTGAAGACGATGCCGAGGAATTCGTCGCCGACATAGACTTCGGCCGAGTCTTCCTTGCGCGGACGCGCCTTCACCTGCAGCTTGGGATTCTGGAAGACGCGTTTGAAATAGGCGTCCAGCTTTCTGATCTCGTCGGGTTTCAAAGTCTTCTCCGAAATGTCGGCCTTGTTCGTTGGGACGCGCTTCTGACATGCCGACAATGGCGATGTAAAGGCAAGCCGGCAGGATAAATAGGGACGACCGGTATTTGACACGGCAGCCGGAATCCGGCCGCCGCAAATGATGGCCGAATTCAGATGTCGAAGCTGACGACGTGGTCCATCGTCTGCGAGGGCAGGAGCTGGTCCATCTGCCTGGAAGGCTGGTCGCAACCGGTCTCGCCGACGACGCGCGCCGGCACGCCGGCGACCGTCTTGTTGTGCGGCACCGGCGACAGCACCACCGAGCCGGCCGCGATCTTCGAGCAGTGGCCGATCTCGATATTACCGAGGATCTTGGCGCCGGCGCCGATCAGCACGCCGCGGCGGATCTTCGGATGGCGATCGCCACCGGCCTTGCCGGTGCCGCCGAGCGTCACGCCATGCAGAATCGAGACATCGTCCTCGATCACCGCCGTCTCACCGACGACAAGGCCGGTGGCGTGGTCGACGAAAATGCCCTTGCCGATGCGGGCGGCCGGATTGATGTCGGTCTGGAACACCGAGGAGGACCGGCTC
>NZ_RZSC01000492.1:0-4520 GCF_003998155.1 Mesorhizobium sp. M1E.F.Ca.ET.063.01.1.1 | reverse complement strand
GCGCCCAGCAGATCACCTGCCAGCCGCCGAGCTTGCGCGACAGCGCCGCTCCTTCGGCGTAGCCCAACCCGCAGGCAACGACGGCGGCAAGCATTAACCCGTCGCCGACCGGTGACGCGGTCACGCCTTGCGTCAGGGCAAAACCCGCGACGAGCGCGCTGCCCAGGCATGAGAACAGCCAGAAAGCCGGGCGCGGAGGGTCGCCGCCGCGCAGCACGCCGAAGATTGCGGTCGCCAGCGGCAGCAGGCCGACGAAGATGATGGAATGCGCGGCGGTGACATGTTTGAGCTCCAGCGCCGTGAGCAACGGGAAGCCGACCACGACTCCAAGCGCGACGACGACGAGCGAAACCAGGTCCCCTCGCTCCGGGCGCTTCTCGCGGAACAGGAGCAGCATCGCGATCCCGAGCAGGCCGGCGATCGCCGCCCGGGCCGACGTCAGGAAGGTCGGGTCGAAATCCAGCACCGCCATACGCGTCGCCGGCAGCGACCCGCTGAAGATCAGCACGCCGATGAAGCCGCTGAGCCAGCCGTTGAAACTCTTGTCCATCATCCGCTCCGTTTGCGCTTCCGTATCGGGGCGGCGCATGGTGTTACCAGAGACAATGGAGTACAATTTCGCAAAACTGTAATGGTCTGCGGGGAAGTACAGATGGACAGGCCTGACCCGAATGCAGGCGGCCGAACGCTCGTCGAAACGGTCATGTCGGCCATCCGGCAGCGGATCGCGGCGCGCGTCCTGACGCCTGGCGCGCGCCTGCCGTCGATCCGCGCCTTCGCCGGCATCATGCAGGTGTCGAAGTCGACGGTGGTCGAGGCCTACGAAAGGCTCGCGGCGGAAGGCATGATCCGCTCGCGGCCCGGTTCCGGCTTCTATGCCGCCGGCCCGCTCGCGCCGCTGTCGCTGGCCGAGATCGGCCCGCGCCTCGACCGCGCCGTCGATCCGCTCTGGGTCTCGCGGCAGTCGCTGGAGGCGGGCGGCGAGACGCTGAAACCCGGCTGCGGCTGGCTGCCGGCCTCCTGGATGCCGCAGGCCTCCTTGCGCCGGGCTTTGCGCGGCGCCGCCCGAACCGACGATGCAGCGCTCGCCGATTACGGCACGCCGCTCGGACTGCCGGCGCTGCGGCAGTTGCTGCCCGCCGCCTCTCGGCGCACGGTGTCGAGGCTTCGCCCGACCAGATCATGCTCACCGAATCCGGAACACAGGCGATCGACCTGTTGTGCCGCTTCCTGCTCGAGCCGGGCGACACGGTACTGGTCGACGATCCATGCTATTTCAATTTCCATGCGCTTCTGCGCGCCCATCGGGCCAAGGTGGTCGGTGTCCCCATGACGCCTTCGGGGCCCGACATCGATCTTTTCGCGCAAGCGCTCGCCGAGCACCGGCCGCGCCTCTACATCACCAACTCCGCGCTTCACAATCCGACCGGCGCGGCGCTCTCGCCGGTCGTTGCGCACCGGCTTCTCAAGCTCGCCGATCAGTCGGACCTCGCCATCATCGAAGACGATATCTTCGCCGATTTCGAGCACACGCCGGCACCACGGCTGGCGGCCTTTGACGGCCTCGGCCGCGTCGTCCAGATCGGCTCCTTCTCCAAGACGCTTTCGGCTTCGGTGCGTTGCGGCTTCATCGCCGCGCCACGTGACTGGATGGAAGGGCTGATCGACCTCAAGATCGCCACCTCTTTCGGCGGCGGGCGGCTCTCCTCCGAACTGGTGCTGACCCTGCTGAAGGACGGCAGTTACCGCAAGCATGTCGAACAACTGCGCGCCCGCCTGGCCAGCGCCATGGCCGAAACCGCCGGCAAGCTGACAGCGATGGGCATCACGCCCTGGATCGACCAGCCCACAGGCATGTTCCTATGGTGCCGCCTGCCCGACGGCATCGACGCCGCCGACATCGCTCGTCACGCCCTGGCGGAAAATGTCGTGCTGGCGCCCGGCAATGCCTTCAGCCTGTCGCATACCGCCGGCCGGTTCATGCGCTTCAACGTCGCCCAATGCGGGGATGAACGCATTTTCAGGGCGCTCGAAAAAGCGATGGCAAAGGGAGGAAATGCGCCCCTGGACAGCGCTGCTTAGGTTGCTGCCCGCTTGCGGCGCTCATACATCATCACCAGCGTCTCGGCGGTCAGCGCTGGCTTCTGCTCGCCTTCGATCTCGACGGTGTTCGCGGCCTTCATCAGATACTGGCCGGGGCCGCGGTCCTCCATGGAAAGCAGCGTCGTGCGCAGCCTGATGCGCGCGCCGGATTTCACCGGCGCAAGGAAGCGCACCTTGTCGAAGCCATAGTTGAAAGCGGCTTGCGTGTTTTCCGGCACGATGCCCATCTCCAGCGCCAGCGCCCCGATGATCGACAGCGTCAGGTAGCCATGCGCGATCGTCGTGCGGAACGGGCTCTGCCGTTTGGCGCGTTCGGGATCGACATGGATCCACTGATGGTCGCCCGTGCATTCGGCGAACTGGTCGATGCGCTGCTGGTCGACCGTCGTCCAGTCCGACACGCCGACCTCCTGGCCGGCCATTGTGCGCAACTGCTCGAAGGTCGGCGGCGTTCTCGGCCGATTTTCCGTCATTCCTGCTTTCCCGGTGGCTCCCTGCCCGTCTCCCGACCACGAACCGGCGGCTCCTGTCAATTCGCGGCGCCCCGATTTCGTTCCCAGATGGGATTTCGCTCATAGAGTTGACGGTTTTACGGCAGGCAGAGACCGTGTAGCCGCGCCCGTCGGTTGTTCAAATGCCTGAATCGATGCGGAAAACTGGAACAGGTATGCCAGATGTTCACTTCTTGTCATAGCCGGCGCGGATTTCCGCCATTGCATCCTTGATCCTGTCGCGCAGGATTTCGATCGATTCGGTGCCCGACTTCTTGACGATCTCGGCCACCTCGCCGGCATTCTTCAGCGTCGTCTCGAAGGATTTCCTGGCGAATTCCACCTGCTTCGTCATCAACTCCTGCGGATGGCCCGGAACCTGGTAGTTCTGCGCCATCCGGGTGATTTCGCTGAGCGCGTCCTGCACCATCTCGCGCTGCCGCGACAAAACCGAGGACGCGCCGGCAGCACCTGCCCTGGCCGACTTTTCAAGAGCCTCGAGATTCTTGCGGTGGTGATCGAGGATTGCCTGAACGTCGACATTCGGCAGCTTCAGGTCGCGGCCGAATTTGCTGAACATATCCAGGAAAGAGTCGGATTCCGGTCGTTTCGCCATATCATCGCCTCCCGATCAGCCGCGCTTGCGGCGCCCTAAGGAGAGAATAGTGCACGGCCGGCCCGCGTCAATTGACGAGAAACAGCCGCTCCGCCGTGTAAAGCACCAAACCGGCCAAGCCGCCGATCACCATGCCGTTGAAGCGGATATATTGCAGGTCCTTGCCGATGTTCATCTCGATCAGCCGCGTCAACTGGGCCAGATCCCAGCGCTTGACCTGGTCGGCGATGAATTTCGACACACCGCTCTTCTGGCTCTCGACGAACGAAGCGAGCGCGACGACGAAGCCCTGGTTCATGTCGGCCCTGATCTGCGCATCGTCGGCCAGATGCCGGCCGACCTCGACGAACATATTGGCAAGATGCTCGCGGATCGCCGAATTCGGCGCGTTGGCGTCCTGCTCGATGAACAGGCGCAGACTGGCCCACGTGTCTCCGGCCAGCGCCCTGACTTCCGGACGGCCAAGGAAATCGCGCTTCAGCTTCTCGGCACGCCTTGCATATTGCTTGGACGTCCGCAGCCGTTCGATGAACGCAAACGCGAAACGGTCGAATTCGGCGCGCATCGGATGATCGGGATCGGCCCGCACCTCCTCGAGCAGCGACCCCGCGGAAGCGACGATCTTCTTCAACAGATAGGCATCGGCGCGGAACAGGTTGAACAGCGACGGTAATTCCTCGCGGATCTTTTCGCGCATCGCCGCCAGGGCCTTCTCGTCATTCAGGAAACGCCCGACCACCCTGATGAACTCGTCGAACAGCCTTTGATGGCGGCGGTCGTCGATGAGCGCCGACAGCAGCTCCGCGGCTAAAGGCGCCAGCGGCACCTTTTCTATCTGCTCCAGCAAGCGGCTGGTGACGAAGTCGCGCAACCCGGACTGCTCCACCGCGGCAAGCGTCTGCGGCACCAGCCGCGCGACGAATCGCGACAACCCCGCTGCGCGTTCGGTATCGGCAAGCCAGTCGGCGACGAGACCGGCAAAATCGACCTCGGCGAGTTTTTCCCGCACCGGCTCCGGCGCGAGGAAATTGGCTTCGATGAAACGGCCGAGATTGTCGGCGATGCGGTGCTGGTTCTCCGGGATGATGGCGGTGTGCGGGATCGGCAGGCCAAGCGGCCGCTTGAAGAGCGCCACGACGGCATACCAGTCGGCCAGGCCGCCGATTGTCGCCGCCTCGGCAAAGGCGGCGACGAAACCGAGCCATGGATGGCTGCCCTGGAAAGACGTGGCGAGCCCAAAGACAAGGATGCATAGGCCAAGCGCCGCGGCGGCGATGAACTTGATCCGCCGCAACGCCGAGAGCTTTGCC
>NZ_RZSC01000491.1:0-4539 GCF_003998155.1 Mesorhizobium sp. M1E.F.Ca.ET.063.01.1.1 | reverse complement strand
CTCCCTCCTTGCGGGGGAGATGGCCGGCAGGCCAGAGGGGGTCGTCTCACGTAGAGCGCCAGCATCGTCTCTCGTCATGGAGGGCATTGGCGCTCCACGCGCGGCGACCCCCTCTGTCGCCTTCGGCGACATCTCCCCCTCAAGGGGGGAGATTATGGGCGACGCCTCAATGCAATAAAAACTCCCCATCCACCTTCCGCCACTCGTTCGGCGCGATCAGCTTCTGATGCGTGTAGGTGACCGAATGCAGCGGTCCGTCGAGCTTCGTCTTCCAGAATTCGATGAAGCGGATCAGCACCGGAAACTTCGGCGCGACGTCGTAATCCTGCCAGATGAAGCTTTGCAGCAAATGCGGGTGGTCGGGGAAGTGGTAGAGGATTTTGGCCGTGGTCAACCCATAGCCCCTGAGCATCAGGTCCATTTCGGAGTGGTCGTGCATGGCAGCCCCCTTAAGGCTCGATCTCCTTTCCTCCCAATGTTCGATTCTGCGCTCAGTTGCTTAACTGTCTATTGAATTTTGCTGATCGCAACCGGCTTTTCCTTCGCCAAAACAGTTGGTTAGCAGCGATGGGTAACGAGTGCTGACAGCGTTTCGGCGTTTCCCCTGCGTCATCCCGCCGCGCGAATCCAACGTCTAATATTGCCGTCACGACGGAACTGTTAATAATGCCCGCGAATTCGCGGCTGCGTCGCCGCGATACCGCCGGCGATCTAAGCCGGCGGAACGGTTTGGGAGGAAGGCAAAGAAATGTCCGATGTTCATGTGCACCGCGTCCAGCCGGCGTGGAAGAAGAACGCGCTGATCGACAACGAAACCTATCTCAAATGGTACGCCGACAGTGTGAAGAACCCGGACAAGTTCTGGGGCAAGCACGGCAAGCGTATCGACTGGTTCAAGCCGTTCACCAAGGTCAAGAACACCTCCTTCGACGGCAAGGTTTCGATCAAGTGGTTCGAGGACGGGCAGACCAATGTTTCCTACAACTGCATCGACCGGCATCTGAAGAAGCGCGGCGGCCAGACCGCCATCATCTGGGAGGGCGACAACCCCTACGATGACAGGAAGATCACCTACAACGAGCTTTACGCGCATGTCTGCCGCTTCGCCAACGTGCTGAAGAAGCACGGCGTCAAGAAAGGCGACCGCGTCACCATCTACATGCCGATGATCCCGGAGACGGCCTATGCGATGCTGGCCTGCACCCGCATCGGCGCCATCCACTCGGTCGTCTTCGGCGGCTTCTCGCCCGACGCTCTCGCCGGGCGCATCGACGACTGCAAGTCGACCGTCGTCGTCACTACGGACGAGGGCCTGCGCGGCGGCAAGCCGATCCCGCTGAAGGACAACGCCGACAAGGCGATCGACATCGCAGCCAAGGCCGGCACGAAGGTCGAGAAGGTGGTGGTCGTGCGGCGCACCGGCGGCAAGACCGGCTGGGTGCCGGGTCGCGACGTCTGGTACCACGACGAGGCAGCGACCGTTAAGGCCGACTGCAAGCCGGAGAAGATGAAGGCGGAGGACCCGCTGTTCATCCTCTACACCTCGGGCTCGACGGGCAAGCCGAAGGGCGTGCTGCACACCACGGCCGGCTATCTCGTCTATGCCTCGATGACGCACCAATATGTCTTCGACTATCATGACGGCGACGTCTACTGGTGCACCGCCGATGTCGGCTGGGTCACCGGTCACAGCTACATCGTCTACGGGCCATTAGCCAACGGCGCCACGACGCTGATGTTCGAAGGCGTGCCGAACTACCCGTCGCAGTCGCGCTTCTGGGAAGTCATCGACAAGCACCAGGTCAACATCTTCTACACCGCGCCGACGGCGTTGCGCGCGCTGATGGGCGCCGGCGACAGCCATGTGAAGAAGACCTCGCGCAAGTCGTTGCGCGTGCTTGGTACCGTCGGCGAGCCGATCAATCCGGAAGCCTGGGAGTGGTACTACAACGTCGTCGGCAACGCCAAACTGCCGATTGTCGACACCTGGTGGCAGACCGAGACCGGCGGCATCCTGATCACGCCTCTGCCAGGCGCCACCGACCTCAAGCCGGGTTCGGCTACGCGGCCCTTCTTCGGCGTCAGGCCGCAGTTGGTCGACGGCGAGGGCAAGGTGCTCGAAGGAGCGGCCGACGGCAATCTCTGCATCATCGATGCATGGCCCGGCATGATGCGCACGGTCTATGGCGATCACGACCGCTTCGTGCAGACCTATTTCTCGACCTACAAGGGCAAGTACTTCACCGGCGACGGCTGCCGCCGCGACGCCGACGGCTACTACTGGATCACCGGCCGCGTCGACGACGTCATCAACGTTTCCGGCCACCGCATGGGCACGGCCGAAGTGGAGTCGGCGCTGGTCAGCCACGACATGGTCTCGGAAGCCGCCGTCGTCGGCTATCCGCACGACATCAAGGGGCAAGGGATTTACTGCTACGTCACGCTGATGGCCGGCACGACATCGAGCGAAGACCTCCGCAAGGAACTCGTCACCCATGTCCGCAAGGAGATCGGCGCCATCGCGACACCAGACAAGATCCAGTTCGCTCCGGGCCTGCCCAAGACCCGCTCGGGCAAGATCATGCGGCGCATCCTGCGCAAGATCGCCGAGGACGATTACGGCGCGCTCGGCGACACCTCGACGCTCGCAGATCCGGCGGTCGTCGACGACCTGGTCGCCAACCGGCAGAACAAAAGGGCCTGATGACAGACAAGGCGGTGCTCGGAACCGTCAGCCAGCTCTGGCGCTATCCGGCGAGCTCGCTCGCCGGCGAGCGCCAGGACGCGATCTCGGTCGGCCGCGAAACCATCGACGGCGACCGTCTGTTCGGCCTCGTGGATGCCGCGGACAACGAGATTGCCCGGCCCGACCGCGACGCCAAATGGCACAAGGTGCCGCGTATCCGCACCCGGCTGACCAACGATCGCGAACTTGAGGTGGCCGTCCCCGGCGGCGACTGGCTGAGCGCGCCCGGCACCGAATGCGATCATGCCGTGTCTGCCTATCTCGGCTTCACTGCCTCGATCCGGCCGTTCGGCCGGGAGAACGCGCCGCCGGCCTATGCCGGTCCGCTGACGCAGGCGCGCTATCGCAAGGCGCCGATCCATCTGCTGACCACCGCCTCGCTGGCGCGGTTGAAGACGCTGCATCCGGAAGGGGCGGCCGATCCGCGCCGCTTCCGCCCCAACATCGTCGTCGACATGGAGCCGGTCGAAGGCTCTTTCCCGGAGACGGAATGGATCGGCCGCAAGCTTGCGGTCGGCGATCTGCTGCTCACCATCTCGGAACCCTGCCGCCGCTGCGGCTTCACCATCATTGCCCAGGACGGCTTCGACAACGATCCAGGCATCCTGCGCAACCTGGTGCGCCACAACGCCCACAATCTCGGCGTCTACTGCACCGTCGACCGGCCCGCGCGGATCGAGGTCGGCGCGCCGATGCGCTTCGTGTAGGCTTATCGATACAAATCCACACGGGTTGGCGGCAGGCCGCTTGGCCCCCGCGCGCGCCTGGTGGCGACGGTCTGGAAAATCTGCGCCGAGGCCCGCTCGAAGGCAATCGAGCAGCCGGAGAGATAGAGCAGCCAGAGCCGCGCCTTCGCCTCGCCGACCTCGGCGATCGCCTCATCGAAGCGCGCGTGCAGACGCTCCGCCCAGAGCCTGCAGGTGCGCGCGTAGTGCTCACGCAAGTTCTCGACGTCATGGACCAGGAAGCCATGCGCCTCGAGATTGCCGAGCGTCATGCCGATCGTGTCGAGCTCGCCGCCGGGAAAGATGTATTTGATCAGCGCCTTGTATTCCGGGCCCTTGCGCAGCGTCTTGCGGATGTCGCCTTTGCTGCGCCTGGTGATGGCGTGGTGCAGATAGATGCCGCCGGGCTTGAGCAGGCGATTGACGGCCGAGAAGTAGGCGTCGTGGTTGGCGAGCCCCAGATGCTCGAACATGCCGATCGACGATATCTTGTCGAACGTGCCGGAGAGCTCGGCATACGACTTTATCTCGATGGTGATGCGATCCTCCAGCCCCTCGGCGCGAATGCGCTCGCGGGCAAGCTCCGTCTGGGCTTGCGACAGCGAGACGCCGTGGCCGACGACGCCGTAGTTCTTCGCCGCATGGATGAGCATCGCGCCCCAGCCGCAGCCGATGTCCAGCAGACTTTCGCCTGGCTTCAGCCTGAGCTTGCGGCAGATGTGATCGAGCTTGTCGACCTGCGCCTGGTCGATGCCATTGGCGAAATCCTGGAAGTAACCGCAGCTATAGACCATGCGCTCGTCGAGGAAGAGCCGGTAGAAGGCATTCGAGATGTCGTAGTGATGCTGGATCGCCGCCTTGTTCGACCCGCTGACATAGGGATTGCGCCCGGAGAGGTCGGTGCGCGCCGTCATCTGCCTTCGCGAAAACAAGACAGCCGGCAGGTCGCGCAGGATTGCCAGCTTCGGCAGGGACTTGAGCTTCGTCTTGAGCTTGCCTTGCGAAGGCAGGGCGTAGAAATCGAACAGCGTGCCTTCTTCGATGTCGACGGTCTTGGATATCCACATC
>NZ_RZSC01000490.1:0-4550 GCF_003998155.1 Mesorhizobium sp. M1E.F.Ca.ET.063.01.1.1 | reverse complement strand
GGTCTTCGCCGCCGGCACCGTGCCGGCGGCGAAGACCTTCATCATGGGTGTCGGCGTCGCCGGCCTGCAGGCCATCGCCACCGCGCGTCGCCTCGGCGCCGTCGTCACCGCAACCGACGTGCGGCCGGCGGTGAAGGAGCAGGTGCAGTCGCTCGGCGCGAAATTCCTGGCGGTCGAGGACGACGAGTTCAAGGCGGCGGAGACCGCCGGCGGCTATGCCAAGGAAATGTCGAAGGAATACCAGGCCAAGCAGGCGGCACTCACCGCCGAGCACATCGCCAAGCAGGACATCGTCATCACCACGGCGCTGATCCCCGGTCGCCCGGCGCCGAAGCTGGTCTCGGCCGCCATGGTCGCCTCGATGAAGCCGGGCTCGGTGATCGTCGATCTTGCCGTCGAGCGCGGCGGCAATGTCGAGGGCGCGGTGCCAGGCAAGGTCGTGACGACGGAAAACGGCGTCAAGATCGTCGGCCATCTCAACGTGCCCGGCCGCGTCGCGGCATCGGCCTCGTTGCTCTATGCCAAGAACCTTTACGCCTTCCTCGAGACGATGGTCGACAAGGCGACGAAGACGCTTGCCATCAAGCGCGACGACGAACTGGTCAAGGCGACGATGCTGACCGACGCTGGGCAGGTCGTTCATCCCAACTTCGCCAAGGCGGCCGGTGAGCGCACCGAACCCGCTGCGATACCCGCC
Source organism: Mesorhizobium sp. M1E.F.Ca.ET.063.01.1.1 (assembly GCF_003998155.1). NCBI lineage: Bacteria > Pseudomonadati > Pseudomonadota > Alphaproteobacteria > Hyphomicrobiales > Phyllobacteriaceae > Mesorhizobium > Mesorhizobium sp. M1E.F.Ca.ET.063.01.1.1. The sequence goes on along the minus strand of NZ_RZSC01000490.1, from coordinate 3,853 downwards.
AAGACCATGGTCGCCGATGCCGCGCCGAAGAAGGCGGCGGCGAAGAAACCTGCCGCAGCCAAGTCGGCCTCGTCCAAGTCGAAAGGGACCGCGTGATGGACGCCCTGCAGAAAGCCCTCGATCAGCTCGATCAGGCGACCGCCGCCGTTCGCCTTGCCGTGCAGGACCTGGCCAACGCGCCCGCCGGTGCCGAGGCTGCCGGCAACGCGGCGCACGCGCTCTCGGGCGGCGCCATCGATCCCTTCGTCTTCCGCTTCGCCATCTTCGTGCTGGCGATCTTCGTCGGCTATTATGTCGTGTGGTCGGTGACGCCGGCGCTGCACACGCCGCTGATGGCCGTCACCAACGCCATCTCCTCGGTCATCGTCGTCGGCGCGCTGCTCGCCGTCGGCATCGCGGCCTCCGGTCTTGCCGCGGGCTTCGGCTTCGTCGCGCTCGTGCTGGTCTCGGTCAACATCTTCGGCGGCTTCCTCGTCACCCAGCGCATGCTGGGCATGTACAAGAAGAAGGACAAGTGACGTGACCGTCAATCTCGCTTCCTTCCTCTATCTGGTCTCCGGCATCCTGTTCATCCTGGCGCTGCGCGGCCTGTCGCATCCGACCACCAGCCGCCGGGGCAATCTCTACGGCATGATCGGCATGGGCATCGCTCTTTGCACCACGCTGGCGCTGGCGCTGCCTTCGGCCGGCCGCTTCGGCCTGATCGTGCTGGGTCTCGCCATCGGCGGCAGCATCGGCGCGGTGACTGCGCGCCGCATCGCAATGACATCGATGCCGCAGCTTGTCGCCGCCTTCCACTCGCTCGTCGGCTTCGCCGCCGTCATGGTTGCGGCCGCCGCCATCTATGCGCCGGAAAGCTTCGGCATCGGCACGGCGGGCGACATCCACGCCCAGGCGCTGGTCGAAATGAGCCTCGGTGTCGCTATCGGCGCCATCACCTTCACCGGCTCGGTCATCGCCTTCCTGAAGCTCGACGGCCGCATGTCCGGCAAGCCGATCATGATCGGCGGCCGCCACCTCATCAACATCGCGCTCGGCGTCGCGCTGTTCGTGCTGATCGTGCTTCTGGTCAACACCGAGTCCAAGCTGGTCTTCTGGCTGATCGTGGCCGCCTCGCTGGTGCTCGGCGTGCTCCTGATCATCCCGATCGGCGGCGCCGACATGCCGGTCGTGGTGTCGATGCTGAATTCTTACTCGGGCTGGGCCGCGGCCGCGCTCGGCTTCACGCTTGGCAACCTGGCGCTGATCATCACCGGCGCGCTGGTCGGCTCCAGCGGTGCGATCCTGTCCTACATCATGTGCAAGGGCATGAACCGCTCCTTCATCTCGGTCATCCTCGGCGGCTTCGGCGGCGAGACCGCTGCCGCTGCCGACGACGGCATCGAGCGCACCGTCAAGCAGGGCTCGGCCGACGACGCCGCCTATCTGATGATGAACGCCCAGAAGGTCATCATCGTGCCGGGCTACGGCATGGCGGTCGCCCAGGCGCAGCACGCGCTGCGCGAGATGGCCGACAAGCTCAAGGCCAACGGCGTCGAGGTGAAGTACGCCATCCACCCGGTCGCCGGCCGCATGCCCGGCCACATGAACGTGCTGCTCGCCGAGGCCAACGTGCCCTATGACGAGGTGTTCGAATTGGAGGACATCAACTCCGAGTTCGCGCAGGCCGACGTCGCCTATGTCATCGGCGCCAACGACGTCACCAACCCGTCCGCGCGCGACGACAAGTCCTCGCCCATCTACGGCATGCCGATCCTCGACGTCGACAAGGCCCGCACCTGCCTCTTCGTCAAGCGCTCGCTCGGCTCCGGCTATGCCGGCATCGACAACACGCTGTTCTACAAGGACGGCACCATGATGCTGCTCGGCGACGCCAAGAAGATGACCGAGGAAATCGTCAAGGCCATGGATCACTGACCAGTCGCAGCTTGCGCAACAAAAAAAGCCCGGCTCGCCGGGCTTTTTTGTTGCAGAAGGCTGTCGGCCGGATCCCCGCTCAAATGTCCAGATTGGCCACCGACAGCGCGTTGTCCTGGATGAACTCGCGGCGCGGCTCCACCTCGTCGCCCATCAGCCGCGAGAACAGGCTGTCTGCGTCCGTCGCATCCGCCACCTTGACCTGCAGCAGCGAGCGCACATTCGGATCGAGCGTGGTTTCCCAGAGCTGCTCGGCGTTCATTTCGCCAAGGCCCTTGTAACGCTGCATGGTGAGCCCCTTGCGGCCGGTGGCGAACACCGCGTTGAGCAGCGCCAGCGGCCCTGAAATGGTCTCGGCCACATCTTTGCGGCGCAGCACCGGCGGCTCGCTGTAGATCTCGGCCAGGCGCGAGGCATAGCGGTCTAGCTGGCGCGCATCGGCCGAATTGATCAGCCCGGCGTCAAGCTGCACGAATTCCTTGACGCCGCGCACCGTGCGCTCGAACACGTAGCCGCCGGTGCCGTCATTGGAAGTCGACAGGTGTCCGGTCCAGCCACGCTCGGTCTCTTCGGCAATCAGGTCGAGCCGCCTCGCGACGCGTTCGGCCATGGCATTGGCGCGGCCGAGATCGGCGAGCACATCGGCATTGAGCGCGCCGGCGATCGCCGCCTGCTCGACGACATCGCGGTTGTAGCGCGTGTGCAGCCCGTTGATCAGGTGCCGCACCGCCAGCGCGTCGTCGATGGCGCCGCGCAGGTCCTGTCCGGTGCGCACTTCGCCGGACGCCAGCGTCAGCGAAGCCTCCTCCAGCCCGGAGTCGATCAGATATTCCTCATAGGCGCCTTCGTCCTTGAGGTATTGCGAGCTTTTTCCCCGCGTCACTTTGTAGAGCGGCGGCTGGGCGATGTAGAGATGGCCGCGCTCGATCAGCTCCGGCATCTGCCGGAAGAAGAAGGTGAGCAGCAGCGTGCGGATGTGGGCGCCGTCGACGTCGGCGTCGGTCATCAGGATGATCTTGTGGTAGCGCAGCTTGTCGGCGTTGAACTCGTCCTTGCCGATCGAGGTGCCGAGCGCGGTGATCAGCGTGCCGATCATGTCGGAACTCAACATGCGGTCGAAGCGCGCGCGCTCGACGTTCAGGATCTTGCCGCGCAGCGGCAGGATGGCCTGGTTCTGGCGCGAGCGCCCGCCCTTGGCCGAGCCGCCGGCCGAGTCACCCTCGACGATGAAGATTTCCGATTTCGCCGGGTCGCGTTCCTGGCAGTCGGCAAGTTTGCCTGGCAGCGAGGTGACGCCGAGCGTGCTCTTGCGGGTGATGTCGCGCGCCTTGCGCGCGGCCTCGCGCGCCGCGGCTGCCTGGATCACCTTTTCGACCACCACCCTGCCTTCGGTCGGATGCTCCTCCAGCCAGGTGCCCAATGCCTCGTTCACTAGCCCTTCCACCACCGGGCGGACTTCCGAAGAGACCAGCTTGTCCTTGGTCTGCGAAGAGAATTTCGGATCCGGCACCTTGACCGAGAGAACGGCGGTCAGGCCTTCGCGGCAGTCGTCGCCGGTAAGAGACACCTTTTCCTTCTTGGTCTGGCCGGAAGATTCGCCGTATGCAGTGATCTGCCGCGTCAGCGCGCCGCGGAAGCCGGCCAGATGCGTGCCGCCATCGCGCTGCGGGATGTTGTTGGTGAAGGCCAGCACATTCTCGTGATAGCTGTCGTTCCACCACATCGCCACCTCGACGGTGATGCCGTCGCGCTCGGCGCGGATCGCGATCGGCTTTTCGATCAGCGGCTTCTTGACCCGGTCGAGATATTTCACGAACTCCTCGAGGCCGCCGTCATAGTGCAGCTCATGGCGCACGAGGTCGGCGTGGCGGGCGTCGGTCAGCACGATGCGCACGCCTGAATTGAGGAAGGCGAGCTCGCGCAGCCGGTGCTCCAG
>NZ_RZSC01000048.1:0-17975 GCF_003998155.1 Mesorhizobium sp. M1E.F.Ca.ET.063.01.1.1 | reverse complement strand
CGCTGCAGGGCGATGCAATGAAGACCGCGTCAGGTGCGGGATGGTCGCTTGAAGCGCATAGAGGCAGTCGTCGAGCGGCAGCAGCGTGTAGCGGCGGAAAGCGACAATGACCGCTCCTCCTCAATCGAGAGCACCGTCGATCTCGGTTCCTTCGGACCAGTCGGTAGATCGGAGACCGAAGCTCGCCTCTTCCATTTCGCAACCGTCTTCTGGTTTGATCCCGTAGCGCTTGGCCAGCGTCCTCAGGCTCTCTTGACTATGTTGTATCGCTCGACGGACCGCCTCTGTCGTAGTGGCGCTCCCATGAAGAATTTAACCCATAGCGCATCCTTTAATTCGGACGCCAAGGATGCCCATCAGAGCCTGGGATCAAACAACTAGGCTAGGCTAGGCTAGGCTGAAGCTTGAGCCGAGGCCGGGCGCGGAGTGGTCAGGGTTCGCAGCGCGGCCTCGGCGTTAGAAAGGACACTGACATGACCAAGGACCAAAAGATCATCCGCGCCAAGGTGGGGCTGCTGGAGCTGGACAAACAGCTCGGCAATGTCAGCCAGGACTGCAAGATGATGCGCTATTCGCGACAGTTACTACCGCTTCAGGGAGCTTTACGAAACCGGCGGCGAACTGGCGCTGCAGGAACGTCGCCGGATAACGAGAGCGTTCCGGCCCAACAGGTAGCTTGTCCAGCCCCACGATCAACGTCTTCATTGTTTCACTCGGGGGCATTGAGACTAGCCAGATTCCAAATGCGCAAAGCGCGCGGCGGGAAACGATGGCTTGTATCCCTGAACGCGAGTTAAGTTGATAACGCCGCGGCCAGCGCCGGTAGCTATCTTATGGCCGGCTTCGCATCCCGGCCCAGCTTCGCCGGCCACGCCGACGATAAGCGCCAGCGATAGGATCACCCAATGGGTGCCGGCCAGCGCCATCGCAAGTTTTAGCTTACCTGCTTGCGCGCGCGTTCCTTGAATCTCCTGTTCATAGCCTCCTGCGCTTCGGGTGAACCATCATGAAACGTCCCAAACCACTTATCGAGAGGGATAAGACCACCAGAGTAGTTACATTCAAAGTACTTGTGATGGAGGTAATGTTGATAGCCATGCGTATCTACGGCTTTCTCTCCCACCACAAGCTTGTCGAATCCTGCGTGCACTTGTGCGGGGTCCAGAGCAGAATGAAACAGATGGAATATCGCGTGAATGGGGTGGGATGGAATCACTACGTAGACCAAAACTCCGGAGAAGTAGAGGAGGTGCTCGATGGGGTGCATCGCCAATCCCGACCAGGGGCCAGGATTCACGTTGTTGTGGTGTAAAGAATGGACCCATCGATACATCGGAGGCCAGTGCAAGAATCGGTGAATAACATAGAAATGCAGATTTTCAATAAATGGGATCAGCAGCAGCAATACTATGCAGTAGATGGGATGCTCCCACCATCCTACGAACGGAATATAACCGTTGGCGAAGAGCCATAACATCCCTGCTTCGTACGCGGTCCAGATAGGCACGCCACTCCCTAGCGACCAAATAACATTGTCCACATTTTGGTGTTTGAACAAGAAGGCTCGATTACCTTTGGCCGGCCATATGCTATTGTACTTAAATTTCTTGCCCTGTAGTTTGAAAGTATAGAGCCTGAGATGCCACGCCCCGTAGACTACCAAGGCTATTAAGATATTCCGCCAGAAGAGGTATGCCAGCCACTCATAGTTGGATGATCTGAGTGTCACTATAGAAGGAGTTAGGTATGCCCAAACTCCGCAGGCGACGAGGGCGTAAGCAATATACCAGGGCAGGATATATCCATCGAATGCAAACAACCACCTGAGAGTGGCTATCGGCCTTAATGGCCACACGAACAATGGTGGATATTTGAGCGGATCGCGTGGCTTCCAGTCGCCACGTTTGTTGCGGGTTCCATATTCTAGATCATCCATAGGCCGCTCCCAACGACGATTTCCTATTCGGAAATGTTAGGTTGGATGACGTGAATAGGCATCACCCTTTCATGATGGTTTTCCATCATCCAGCTACGCACCCTGGCAGCACCTCGGCCTGCGTCTGGTCGAGGAAATGCGCTGGGGCCGATCGGCCTTGGTGGCAGTCGTTCAACCCTGAATTTGTCAGGTTATCGGCGAAGAGTTCTCCGTTATAGACGGGCCATCGGTCCGGATAGTTATAGATGTGAGATCGTGGGACAACAGTATCTTTGTTAATAATCCCGGCCAGTCGGGCGTGCCGAGCTCTACCCATTATCAAGTTTTGACTCCAAACTGGCAACGAGGAGAATATAAACGTTACTGTATTCAGAGCAGCGGATAGAGGGAGAAGTTGACCACCGGATCGTTCTGTTTCGTACACCGACAGAAAGTGAGGCGGCCGAATAGGGGATTGCGTAGCACCGGGTGACAAACTCAGAGCAAGTTATCCCTGATGTGGAGTTGAAATGGAACTCCGTCGGGGATGCTATCGCCTTTCAGGCCAAACCTCCGTCGAAAATGATCGACCGCCCGCGCGATCTGGAGCTCCAGGTTCTGATCAATGACGAGTGTCACCTTGTTGTCGAGCAAGAGGCGCTTGGCGGTCTCGTCAAGTTCGTGGGCGATGAACTTAATCCTACCGATTTGACCAGCGGAAACGAGCCCTTGCTCCACAAGGTGGCTCCCAACGCCTGCGCTGTAGACCGCTCCCACATTATCAATTTGGCGGATTGCGGCAGCGACGCTCTCCCAAAAGGGGCGCTGGCTACGGGCACACTCGACGACTTTGACGTTGCGTGGCTCCGCACCCAACTCTGACCAAGCCTGACGGAATCCGGCCACACGCTCGGCCTCGAACCTGTAATCCAGGTCGCTGCAAGCAATGAGTGTTTCTGCGTCCGCAGCCAGCATCTGCGCCAGAAAAAACGCTGCTGCCCGTCCGGCCCTAAGGTGATCAATGCCGACGTAAGAAAGTCTCGGCGTCGTTGGAAGGTCGGATAGGATTGTCACAACAGGAACTCCAGACGCCGTTTTGGCAGCGATAGCGTCCTGAACCTTCGCCGTTTCGGGTGCAAACACGATCAAGGCATCGCTTTTCGACTCGAAGATCGCCCCCGCCAAGGCGGCCGAGCGCTTTGCCGGCAGGAACCGCCGCTGCAAGGTAACAGCGCTTCCCAGCTCGGGAATGAGGGATTCAACGGTAGCATTTATGCGCGAGGCACTGCTGCTATCCGGCGTGATCATGATAATTTCGAAGCGCAATCGCCGGGAGTAGGGTGAGGGCAGGGGGCGTTTCATCTGGAGCTGGCGCGCAGCGTCAATCACGCGAATGGCAGTGCTCGGGGAAACGCCGCCCCGTTCATTGAGGACGCGGTCCACCGTAGCGAGACCAACGCCGGCGAGCCGGGCAACGTCCTTGAGGTTCTTTCGCACCACTTGCTCCCTCGGATTGTCAAAGTCTAAGGGCTGCCAATCCATCCTTTGACAATTTAGTCTATGTCGTTGCATGTCCAAGCGATATCGTGTGGTGAGGCAAATGCGGAAGAAGATCGTAATCATCGGGGGTGGCCAAGCCGGCGGGCGACTTTCTCAGCTGCTGGCAAAAGAAGCCGACAGTCTCGAAACGACCCTCATTTTTGATGAGCCGTATCCGCCGTATGAACGTCCACCCCTTTCGAAGTCCGTCATCATCGGCGGATCCACGCTCGAAAAGCACTTGATCTGGCGCCCAGAGAGCGCCGCGTGGACAGCAATTAGCATAAAGGCCGGGGTTCAGGCGCTATCCATCAACAGAGACAAGAAGGAAGTCAGTTTGGCCGATGGAGAGGCCGTGGCCTACGACAAGTGTGTGATTGCCACAGGATCCAGCGTCAGGCCTCTGACTGTCCCCGGCGGCGATCTGCGTGACGTTTTGAAACTCAGGACATACGACGACGCGCTTGCGGTCGCTTCCCGACTTGGTGACATCCGGAAACTGTTGATCATTGGCGGCGGCTTTATAGGCCTCGAGGTTGCCTCAGCCATGCGTGGCCTGGGTATCGATACGCGGGTCGTGGAGGCTTCAGATCGACTGCTGTCGAGGATTGTTCCCCGCCAGATAGCTGGCAAGCTGCTTGAAAGGCATCGCGCGGCAGGCGTCACATTCAATTTCATGACCATGGTCGAGCGGTTCATACACGACCGCAATAAAGCGCTTAAGGCCGCCGTATTGTCTAACGGCGAGACGGTTGAGTGCGATCTCGCGCTCGTTGGGGTTGGGGTTTACCCGAACGTCGCTCTTGGCGAGGACGCGGGCCTTGAGATCGACGTTGGAATATGTACGGATCAGGGCCTAGTCACGTCGGACAAGGATATTCTGGCTTGTGGTGATGTGGCGTCGTTCTGGCATCCCATATTTGACCGTCGAATCCGTGTGGAAGCCTGGCAGAATGCTGAGGATCACGCGGCGATTGCCGCGGCCTCGCTGTGCGGTCTTGCTGTCCCGAATCCGTCGGTGCCGTTCTTTTGGTCCGACCAATATGAACTGTCATTGCAGCTGATGGGAATGCCACACTTAGGCGTACTGGTGCAGGAAGTCAAAATGGTCGACGGATCGGTCATTTTGGTCCACTCCAACGGGTGGGGTGTTGTGGTCGGGGCGACCGGCTACGGAATCGCCGAGAGCATCGGCAGGGAAATGCGGCGGATCAGGGGAGTGATCAGCCGCTCCGGCTCGACGGACTTTGGATCCGTGGCTGTTGGATAAGTGCCTATCCCTCGACCTGGACGAATACCGATCCGTTTTCCACCTTAACCGGGAAGATTTTGACGGCGTCACAGACAGGCGCGCCGAGCGGATCGCCCGTTCTGACATCGAATCTTCCCGAATGCCTCGGACATTCAATCACGCCGTGTTCGAGAAACCCTTCGGACAAATAGGCGTGCTCGTGCGTGCAGATATTCGAGCTGGCAAAGAACTCATCGCCACCAAGTCGGTAAATGGCATAGCTCAGGCCCTCATGGTCCCACCGCACTACATCATCGACCGGCACGTCAGTGATACCAACCGCTTCAACCCATTTTTCGTTCGCCATTTTTGAAAATGCTCCTCCTTAATAAACGACTACACCGCGAATGCTTTCGCCCTGGTGCATCAGCTCGAAACCCTTGTTGATGTCGCCGAGCGGCGTGGTGTGGGTGATCATCGGATCGATCTGGATCTTGCCGTCCATGTACCAATCGACAATCTTGGGCACGTCAGTGCGGCCACGTGCGCCGCCGAAGGCGGTGCCCATCCAGGTCCGGCCGGTCACCAGCTGGAAGGGGGCGGGTGGAGATTTCCTGGCCGGCGCCGGCCACGCCGCGATGATTACCGACTTGCCCCAACCACGATGGCTGGCTTCCAGCGCTTGGCGCATCACCTTGGTGTTGCCGGTGCAGTCGAACGTATAGTCGGCCGCCGATCTGGTCGGCACCGCGCTTGGTCAGGTTGACGAGATACGGGACGATATCGCCATCGACTTCCTTCGGATTGACGAAGTGAGTCATGCCGAAGCGCTCGCCCCAGGCCTTGCGGTCATTGTTGATGCCGACGCCGATGATCATGTCGGCACCGGCCAGTTTCAGACCCTGCAGCACATTGAGGCCGATGCCGCCGAGGCCGAAGACCACGGCCGTGGCACCGATCTCCACCTTGGCGGTGTTGATCACCGCGCCGATGCCGGTGGTAACGCCGCAGCCGATATAGCAGATCTTGTCGAACGGCGCGTCCTCACGCACCTTGGCGACGGCGATTTCCGGCAGCACAGTGAAATTGGCGAAGGTCGAGCAGCCCATATAGTGATGGATCTTGTCCTTGCCGATCGAGAAGCGCGAGGTCCCATCCGGCATGACGCCCTGGCCCTGGGTGGCGCGGATGGCGGTGCAAAGGTTCGTCTTACGGGAAAGGCGAGACGGGCAGGAGCGGCATTCCGGCGTATAGAGCGGGATGACATGGACACCCTTCTTGACTGAGGTGACGCCCGGTCCGACATCGACGACGATGCCCGCGCCTTCATGGCCGAGGATGGCCGGAAACAGGCCTTCCGGATCGGCGCCGGAAAGGGTGAAACCGTCGATGTGGCAAATGCCGGTTGCCTTGACCTCGATCAGCACTTCACCGGCCCTCGGGCCTTCGAGCTGTACGCTCATGATTTCGAGCGGGTTGCCGGCCTGTGTGGCCACGGCAGCGCGAACGGCCATGGAAATTCCCCACTATTGATTTATGATTGAATTTTTCCATACCCGCGCAATGTGATCCTTCAGCAGAAGCGACTCTGCCCAGCGATCAACCGTGTCCTCGCCATCCGGCCCGGTGATGGCATACGGTTTTGGCCCTAATTCGCAGGTAAACGAAAGGGAGTCGTCTTTGCTCGCTCGCTGCTGCCAGCTTCGAAAGCCGTATTCCCACCAGGACAGGAACTGATCCACCCACATTTTATGCTGCGGGTAGGAGATTTCGATCTGAACTTGTTCGCGCGTTGCCACCCGGCCATGAAAGGCCCAGGAATTATCGAGAATGCGGTGAATCTCGACATGATGCTCATCGGGAATGGGCCAGGCGAACTCACGCCCAACAACAAAGTGCGATAGATCGCCTAGGAGCCTAAGATCAGGGAAGCAATCCAATAGGTCCAGTGTGAAGTGGAGATCGGTCGTCATGCGGTCGCGATGGGTCTCGATATAGACTTCGACGCCCGCTTCATGGGCGAGCCGGCGCCATCCTTCGAGCAAGGGGATACATTCCTGAACGCGTCGCGGCCGCACGTCCGGCTGCAGATCGATGTGGTGAACGCCGAATTCTACGGCATTTTCAAGCACCGGCTTGAGGTCGTCGACGGTCCTCGGAAAGCATTGCCCTTCGGCTTGCATGCCGTTGTCCTTGAGCAACGCGGATAGCTTCTTGACGAAGCTGCGGTCGCGCCAATCGGCACTCACCCCTTGGAAGCCAGCCTTGAATATCTTGTCGATATTGTCCTCAAGTGTGCGTTCCGGATAGCGGGCACTGCGCAATTCCATGGACCAAAGCGACTGGAAGATCAGGAGATTTTGCATGTCTAACTCTACGCTGCCTGTTGAACCTGAAGTAGCTCCCGAAGGTCAGCTACAGCGCAAACAGTTCCGGGCGGTGGGGACATACCCCGCTGGAGCATTGTTGACCCCACCCGGACCGCCTTCGCGACGACCCCGATCGCGCCGTAAGCGCTAACTGCGACCAGCGTTTCCCGATCATGATGGAAAGCAGCGATGCTGCCCGACGCCAGGGGCCTGAGGGTTATGGATTGGTCCGGCGCCGGCCAGCCGGCCGCTTGGATGACTTTATCGAACTGATCCGACCACATCCACGGCACCATTTCATAAGGAACCTGATGGCCCAGCATGTTCCTGGCCACGAGTTCGCCTTGATCCTCGGCATTTTTCCAGCATTCAAGTCGCTGAGGTCGCAAGGATTCGTCCCGTCGAATAGAGCTGACATCGCCGGCAGCGAAAATCGCCGGATCGCTTGTGCGAAGGAATTCGTCCACAACGATGCCGTTGTCGATTTCCAACCCAGAGGCCTCGGCCAGCGCAGTTTCAGGGCTCACTCCGATAGAAACCAGCAGAACGTCACAAGGAATTTCTTCGCCGGACGCCAAGCGAACGCCTTTGACATAAGCGTCTCCTACGATACCTTCCACAGAAGTGCCGAGTCGGAACTGAATGCCCGCGGCTTCATGATCTTTGCGGACTTCCGAGGCAATTTCCGCAGGCACGACTCTTGCGAGGAGGCGTGGGGCTATCTCTATAACAGTGACCCCACAACCCTTGCCCACAGCCGACGCCGCAACCTCTAGACCGATCAAACCGCCACCGATTATGACCAACCGTTTGCCGGCGAGCAAAGTGTCGCGCAATGCTTCAGCGTGGACTGCCGACCGTAGCGTCATCACGCCGGCGGCAAGAGGCCTGCCGAAATCCAACGTGCGCGGCTTCGCCCCAGTCGCGATCAGAAGGCTCTCATACGTGAGGGATTGGCCGTTCGACAAAGCCAGGGTCTTCTGGGTGCGGTCGATCGTCGTTACACGCACATCTTCATGGCAGAAAGTGGCGTCGTCCTCCAGCCAAGCGCTCCGCAGCAGCGGGAGTTGTGATATCTCCTTCTGCTGCAATAGCACGGATTTCGAAAGTGGCGGCCGCTCGTAGGGCGCGCGCTCCTCTCCATTGATGAGATGTATGGGTCCGGCCCAACCGTGAGGGCGCAGGGATTGTGCAGCCCTGCAGCCCGCGTGCCCGGCACCGATGATGACCATGCCTCTTTCCAAAGCGGTTCCTCCTGCTGAGCACCAAATTGGTGATTACCTTGACGACAGAAGGATTTGCACGCAGAACGGTTAAACTCCATGCTCGAAAATGAGGGGTTTCCCTCTTTTGCCCGGGCCTCACAAAATGGAAACGGGCGCCGAGAATCATTTCCTGGCCTGGGCGCTGGAGGGCTCCGCTGGAGCCTTGCTGCTGGTCCCCGGAGCCGGCGTCCTGTTTCCGCTTCGCGGGCGCCGCGAGGCCGAGCCCGATCCTTTGGAGGATTCGACGCCCCGGCAGTCGCGCTTCATCTGAAGCCGAGAAGCGCTCTGATAGTGGTAAAGGTCGAATATCTGATCAATGAAGAGAACATCGAGGCTTTCCTGGAAGTCATGCGCGAGCGCCGGCATGTACAGAGCCGCGTCGGTGCTCGGCACTGGACTCTCCAACGCAACCTGCAGGAGCCTATAGAGTGGACGGAGACATTCCGCACGCCGACCTGGACCGACTACCTTCGCCTGAATCATCGTCTCACGGAAGCAGACAAGGAACTGGACGAGAAAGGAAAGCATGCACCGCAAATAACGTTGTCAATCGAGCGGCCAACAAGTGCCCCGCGCAAGCCCGAGCCATCAACAGCTTTTTTCCCTCGCCATTGAACCGGAGGGAACAAACGTCAGGTCGAATTTGATGCGCAATGCAGGCTGCATAAAGATACATAAGAAGGGACGTCAATGCAGCAAACAACGCCGAGAAGGCCACAAGCGATGGCTGCCGTCGAGTATCTAACAAACAGAATGTAGCGGACCTCATGCCAACATATCTTGACGGGCTGACGGCATGCGAGTGCCTGGAGCTATACCGAACGCGGCCGGCCTCGCCCGTTGAAGTCGTCGATGAATGTCTCAGCCGCATCGACGCCAACAACCCGACATTGAACGCATTTTGCGTGGTCGATCACCAAGAGGCTATGTCTGTTACCCGGGCTTCAGAGGGGGCTGGATGAACAGCCGAGCCCGGCAGTCGTTCTTCACTCGGCCGGAGCGCAACGTCTTGCCGCTACTGTCCTGCACCACCAGACGACTGTAGGATTGGTGATAGTCCACGCCGATATGATATTCGTCCGAGGCAGTCATGCTTCCAAATCCCTTATTGAGATCATGCGAACCAATAAGCTAAGCCGAAAGGCTGGAAGGGTGACTGGCCCTCGATCATCATCTGCATCTTAGTGGATCCATCCTCTCAGTGGGCGCGGCCTCATTCGCCCAATTGCGCCGAAACCACGTGTTCAGTATTTTCACTGCTCGGCAGCTGTGCATCTGTGTTGTTTCAGTGCTCGCGCTGGGTGCCCTACTCGGCGCACATATTGAAGACAGCAGGAGGTCCCAATGCCTAAGATCGGAAGCAAGCTCCGGGAGCTGAGGCGCCGGCGCGATCTGGGCGTTCGAGAACTGGCTATTCGATCCGGCCTCTCTCATTCCACGGTCTCCTTAATGGAACGGGATAAAATGAGCCCCTCGATCGACACCCTTGGGGCCGTGTTGGATGCCCTTGGAACGACGCTTACAGGGTTCTTTTCTGACCTCCAGTCGAGTCTGCCCTACACTCCGTTCTACTCGGCCGCCGATCTTGTGGAGATAGGAAAGGTTGAGACGATCTCATACCGGGTGATCGGGCTGGATCACCCCAACCGGCAGCTGCTCATGCTTCAAGAGAGATATGCCATAGGAGCAGACTCTGGCGAAGAGTTCACGCATGCAGCGCAGGAGGCCGGAATGGTCATCTCCGGTGCAGTTGAGGTCACCGTGGGAGATCAAAAGAAGGTTCTGCGTGCCGGCGACGGCTATTATTTTGACAGCCGTTTGCCGCACAGGTTCCGCAACGTCCACGACCAGGAAAGCGAGATCCTGAGCGCAATCACGCCGCCCACATACTAAGACGATCCCTGGCGGTTGCAACTATGGTGAAGTTCGACCGGCGGAAACTCTCACAGGGTCAACAGATGTGAAGCATTGGGCTTCCTGTTTTGGTTTGTTTGCCCGAGCGTGCCACCGGGTTGTTAGGCAAATCACGACAATGTTCAACGCTCTGGCGGCAGGCGAGCCAAAAAGCCGGCAAGTCGAGGACGAGATTGCGGTGAGTTTATTAACCGCGCAGGGCGAGGTACTTGCTAGGGCAGCCTCCGGTGTTAGCCTCCGGGAAAACAATAAACGAGGTGTACCATGGCTAAGAGGCGCGTTCTAACGGGGGGTATTGCCCAAGAATCCCACAGTTTCAATCCTATCATCACTCGTCGCGAGCGCTTCACGATTATTGAGGGCCAAGGTGCCGTTGAGCATAATCGCGGAGCAAATTCCACGTTCGGCGGGGTTATCGACTCTGCTCATGAAGCTGGCGTTGAGCTGATTGTCCCCACCCTTTTCCGGGCGCAATCTGGTGGACCCGTGGACAACGTAGTCTTCGCTGAAGTGACAGACATCATGGTTGAAGCGGCGAAGCGGGGCGACTTCGACGCTATCGTACTTCCTCTGCACGGCGGCATGCTTACCGAGACCCTGGCGGACCCAGAGGGTTTCTTGATCGAGCGACTCCGTACCGTCGTTGGCAATGAGGTCCCGATCACGGCGGCATTCGACCTACATGCTCACGTGAAAGAAAGCACACTGGAGCCCCTCGATTTCCTTTCGGGTTATTTGACAAACCCGCACGAGGATCAGTCGGCCACCGCCAAGCGGGCTTTCCGCGCGGCGATGGGAATTCTTGACGGCACGTTCGATCCGGTTCTCGCCGCCACCTTCCTACCGATGCTGACGTTGGGCAATGACACTACCCTCTCCGGCCCGCTCGTCGAGATACATGCCTACGCCCACAATGCAGTGGAGCAGGGCCGGATTTGGGATGCATCCATTTTCAACTCTCAGCAATTCATGGACGTCGCCTCGATAGGGCAGACCGTATTGGCCTATGGAAACGGCGAAGTTGATCAGGCGCGGAAGGTTGCAAATGACATCATGAAAATGATCTGGGACTACCGTGACGATCTGATCAAAAAGTATCCGGCCCTCCAAGAGCAGTTGAAGGACATCGAACAGTCGGATCGTCCGATCATTATAGGTGATCAGGGGGACCGGGTGATTGCAGGCGGCCCAGGTGATAGCACTTATATCCTGAACTACCTACTGGAAAGCAAGATCAACGTCGAAACTTACTTTCCGATCTATGATCCCGAGGCCGTTGCAACGTGCGATCGCGCGGGCATCGGAGGTGAGATCTTCCTAAAGTTCGGGGGAAAATACTCCAGCGCAAGCCCGAGCGTGACCGCCAAAGGCAAGGTTATCAGTCTGGGTGCGAATGTGCCTGTCTTGTACGACGGCCCTTCGGATCGCGGCACGAAAACGTACATTGAAAAATACGCGGTCTTCAAGGTGGGGAACATCAGCGTACTACTCACAAACCAGCCGTATTCCTATGTGGATCCCGACTATTTCAGAGCCGTGGGTCTCGATCCTGAGAAGGCCAAAATCATAGTCACTCGCTCCGGCTATCACTTTCAGCTGAATTTCGCCAAAATTGGCCGAGTGGTTACAGTAGATACGCCTGGCATGAGTTCGTACTACGTTGATCAGTTTCCTTGGCGGCACGCGCGGCCGTTCTATCCTGTCGACAAGATCGAGTTCGAGCCACGACAGTATACCCGCCTTCGCGTCTAACGGGTCCGCTGCATAGATGCCGCTGGACGGTTCTAACAGCCTCGCCAAATCAAAGGAGGTCCATCTTGTGATCCTGGATTGGGATCAATGGCATGACACCGTGCCTTTTGACGTTTATGAGCGGCGGAAACGACCGGCGATCCCGTCGATCACCTCGAAAGCTAATGGCCGAGTAGTGGATTTCTAAGCATTCTGACCAGAGCTGGATAAGACGCTTCCCTGTTCGAGCGGCGGTCACCGTGGGCGACCACCTTAGAACCCTGGCTAGGTGTTTAGATGGGGTATTCGGCTTTGCCCCACGTCTTGAACGGGTGTTTGAGGGTGCTGCGCTTCGAGCTGATGATAAAACGTGGTCTGCGTGAACAGCCACAAGCATCAGGAATGGAAGCGCAGCATGAAGCATTATGCCGGACTGGACGTCTCCGTGAAAAGACGACCGTTTGCATCGTGGATGAAGGAGGCCGAATTTGCCGAGAGATGTGTTGCGAGCCATCCGGACGATCTTGTTGAGGCGTTGAAGAACCCCGCCTGGAATCTGGCCCGGATCGGGCTTGAAGCTGGTCCCTTATCACAATGGTTGTTCAGTGGTCTGGCGGGAGCCGGACTACCTGCAATCTGCATCGAAACCCGTCATGCGAAGGCCTTTCTCAAGGCGCAGGTCAACAAGACCGACCGCAATGATGCGCGCGGCATCGCGCAGATGATGCGGGTTAATTTGTTCCGGCCCGTGCACGTCAAGACGCTGATGAGCCAGAAACGCCGGGCGCTGTTGACAGCCCGCAAGTTGCTGCAGGAAAAGGCCATCGCAATTGAGAACGACATTCGAGGCCTGTTGCGTAACTTCGGTCTCAAGGTTGGCATTGTCGGCGCTGCCAAATTTGCGGATCGCATCCAGGACCTTTCCGGCGACATTCCGGAGCTACGTGACATTATGGAGGTGTTGCTCGCCGCTCGGCAGAAACTTCGCGAGCAGTTCACGGTACTGCATGAAAGGCTGTTGTCGATCGTGAAGGGTGACACGGTTTGCAGACGGTTGATGACCGTCCCTGGTGTCGGACCTGTCGTTGCGCTGGCTTTCAAGGCTACGGTCGACATTCCTGCCCGCTTCAAGAATTCGAAGGCCGTAGGCCGGCTCTCGGGTTGACGCCGCGCTTGCATCAATCAGGCGAGGACAATCGCGTCGGACGTGTTTCCCTGTGCGGTGACGCCATGATGCGAACGCTACTTTATGAAGCCGCGCAAGTCTTGCTGACGGTGGTGAAAAGTGGTCATGGCTGAAAGCTTGGGCGATGAACGTCGCTAAGCGCCGGGGCCGACAAAGAGCGACCGTTGCCCTTGCTCGCAGATTGGCTGTCATCATGCACAGAATATGGTCCGACGGCAGTGAGTTCCGCTGGGCGCGAGAGGAAGCGACGGCGGTGATATAGCCGGGTCAACCAAACGAAAGGGAGAAGATCCGATAACGAGATCCGCCAGGGGCGGATGAATGTCCTTCGCGGGACGGAGGATGAAGAGAGGACGTGCCGGGACTCGTTTCCACCGCCGCAACATGGTGAGAACGCTGTTTAGATGTCCTCTTCACTCCAACTGATCCCATGCTGGGAGGGCCAACGCGCCGATCCCGAAGAGAAGCAAGGCCTCGCGAAAGACATCAAATGCCCGTGGTAGAGGAAGCTTGAAAGCGATTGACTTCAACACGCCGAATAGAGAAGTCCCGGCATTTGCTGGAGCGGGTCAAGCTTGAAGCGTTCTGGTTGTGACGCCCATGCCTTGCAAATGAACTCGTAGGGCGTGAGGCCCTTGAGGGTCTTGAGCCTGCGGGCGAAGTTGTAGGCGGCGACGAAGTCGGTGAGATGCTGCCGGAGCTGATCGTGGCTCTCATAGCAGAAGCGCTTGACGGTGGCGTCCTTGATAGTTCGGTTCATCCTCTCGACCTGGCCGTTGGTCCACGGATGCCTAGCCTTGGTCGTGCGGTGCTCGATGTCGTTCCTGGCGCAGGCGTATTCGAAGGCGTGAGCGCGGAAGATCTCGCCATTGGCGATTGCCTCCTTGATCAGCGGCACCGCCGAGCCACCGGCACCGGGGGTGGTGATGCCATTGTCGGTAAGCACGGTGTGGATCTTGTAGGGCACGGCCGCGATCAACCGCAGTAGAAAGTCTCTTGATACGGCTGTGGGGGCCTTCTCGTGCAACTCGACGAAGGCGAACTTCGAGGTGCGGTCGATAGCGACGAACATGTGCAGTTGCCCTGCTCGGTCCTGACCTCGGCAATGTCGATGTGAAAGTAGCCGATCGGGTAGCTCTTGAATTTCCTCTTCGCCGGTTTGTCGCCCTCGACATCCGGGAGCCGACCGATGCCGTGGCGCTGCAGGGCGATGCAATGAAGACCGCGTCAGGTGCGGGATGGTCGCTTGAAGCGCATAGAGGCAGTCGTCGAGCGGCAGCAGCGTGTAGCGGCGGAAAGCGACAATGACCGCTCCTCCTCAATCGAGAGCACCGTCGATCTCGGTTCCTTCGGACCAGTCGGTAGATCGGAGACCGAAGCTCGCCTCTTCCATTTCGCAACCGTCTTCTGGTTTGATCCCGTAGCGCTTGGCCAGCGTCCTCAGGCTCTCTTGACTATGTTGTATCGCTCGACGGACCGCCTCTGTCGTAGTGGCGCTCCCATGAAGAACTTAACCCATAGCGCATCCTTTAATTCGGACGCCAAGGATGCCCATCAGAGCCTGGGATCAAACAACTAGGCGGTGAATATATTGAACGCGTGCTCGCCGGGCACTTGTCAACTGCTTTTGTTCCACGATGCTAGCGTCCATCATCGCACATAAGGAGGTTTTGATGACGTCGCGTCTTGAAGCGCTGAAAGGCAAATTTACCCAAATTAAGCGGCCCTCTCGGGACGCCGTCTCGGACACGGCCCCGGTCGAGAAAACCGTCAAGGAGATCATTGCGAACGTTCGCACACGTGGGGACGCTGCGGTTCGTGATTACTCGCTTGCCTTCGACAAGGCTGACGTCACCAACTTCGAAATCACCGAGGAGGAGAAGCAGAAAGCTGTCGCCGATCTCGATCCGCAGACCCGAGAAGACACGGAATTTGCCATCGCTAACGTCCGGCGCTTCGCCGAGGCACAGTTGAAAACCATTCTCCCCCTCGAAATCGAAAGCTTGCCGGGACTTCATCTTGGTCACCGCGTCATTCCGATTGAAATCGTTGGCTGCTATGTGCCTGGTGGCCGTTACTCGCTCCTGTCTGCGCCGATCATGACCCTCGTACCGGCCAAGGTCGCAGGCTGTGATCAGGTAATCGCCTGTCTTCCGCCGAACGCTCACCCTGCGATGATCGCAGGTTGTCATCTTGCCGGTGCAGACCGCATTTTCCGCGTCGGTGGAGCCCAGGCGATTGCGGCCATGGCATACGGCACCGAGACGATTCCGGCAGTCGACAAGATCGTTGGTCCGGGCAACGCCTTCGTCAACGAAGCAAAGCGTCAGGTGTTCGGTCAGGTCGGGATCGACCAGCTCGCTGGCCCGAGCGAGATATTCATCGTCGCCGACGAGACAGGCAATGCAGCAACCATCGCGACCGATCTGCTGGCGCAGGCCGAGCACGACGTCCGCACCCGCGTTGGGCTCGTGACGACTGATCGCAAGCTTGCTGAAGACGTTCTCGAGGAAGTCGAAAGGCAGCTGGAAGACCTGCCGACGGCTCCGGTAGCGGGCGCCGCGTGGAAAGATTATGGCGAAATTACCGTTGTGGAGGACGAAGACACGATGATTGCCTATTCGGACTACATCGCGACGGAGCATCTGCAGGTCCACACACGCAATCCCCAAGCAACCGCCATGAAGCTTCGAAACTACGGCTCGCTCTTCATCGGTGAACTCGCCAGCGTCGTCTATTCGGACAAGTGCTGCGGTACGAACCACACCCTACCGACGATGGCCGCAGGTCGCTACACCGGCGGTCTTTGGGTTGGCTCCTACGTTAAGATCGCCACCCACCAGTGGCTGGACGAGCGCGGCGTCGCCGCGGTGGCTCCGGCTGCCGTGCGTCAGAGCGCGTCTGAAAAGCTGGAAGGACATCGCCGTGCTGCCGCGCTGCGGCTTAGCCCAAGCAACTGGCCTCAGTTGGTTGAGTCATGACAGCGTCGGTTTGGCACATTGAGGTCCGTGCAGATGGCCCCGGCAAATCTGATTTGCCGTAGAGGAGATCAAAAACCTGGTCATTACGAGGTCCGCTCGGCGCAATCGAACTCTTCCACCTCATAATAACGCAGCGTGAACAGCGGCCAGATTAGACTTGCTCGACTGGCCCTCGCTTCAATGGTGATCGAGGTACCTCAATGGAACTGAGGGCCCAATAACTCACAGAGGCGGTAATCATTCCTGCCTCGTCTCAAGAGGAGGCATGCCGTGAGGACTGCCCGGCGCGATGTAGTGCCATTCGACGCCGGTCTGCTGGCACCATCGCAGGACCGCCATTGAGGTCAATTCCGTGCCGTTGTCGGAACGAATGTGGCGGGGGCACGCCGCGCAGGATGAACAGGTCCGAGAGCGTGTCGATCGCGTCGACGGCTTTCAGCTTCCGTCCGATCCTGATCGTCAGGCATTCTCGAGTGAACTCGATGATGTTGAGCATGCGGAAGCTCCTTCGTCGTGGGTGCGGTCCTGGGCGAAGTCATAGGACCAGACATGGTTGGGATGTGGGCCGAAGTCGGATGCAGGAGTTCTCGTTGCACCATAGCCGATCGCGCTTGGGCTGCTTGTGCGGAACCTTCAGCCCCTCGCGTCGCCAGATCCTCTCGACCCGATTGCGGTCCACCACCCAGCCGGCTCGATGCAGCATCGCCGTGATGCGATGATAGCCCTGGCGGCCATACTGAGTGGCGAGCGCAATGATGTCGGCGGTCAGCGCCGCTTCACCGTCAGGTCTCGTGGGATCTTGCGCTACGTCGATCGATGCTGGCCCAGAACCAGGCAGGCCCGTCGCTCCGACACCCCTAGTTCGGCAACCACATGATCCACACAGGCACGGCGGCGCGCGGGGTTTAGTAGTTTCCCCGCGCAGCCTCGGCCAGGATTGTCTTGTCCAGCGTCAGATCCGAGATCGCGCGCCGGAGCCTGGTGTTCTCGGCCTCCAGTTCCTTCAGACGCTTCACCTGGTCGCCTTTCAGGCCACCATATTCCTGCCGCCACCGGCAATATGTAACTTCCGTCACGCCTATCGACCGAACCGCTTCCGCGACCGGACGCCCCTGCGATGTCAGCACGTCAACCTGACGCAGCTTCGCGACAATCTCTTCTGCTGTGTGCCGTTTCCTGGCCATCTCTGCACTCCTCAATCGGCTCAAAAACCATACCTAGGTGAGGACCACTTCAATGGGGGCAGACCATTCGGATTAAGCCTGCACCAGCGCAACCATCAGATCGGAAGACGAAATCGTTGCCATCAGACAGCTGATGGCAACAGTCTGCATCAGCCGCCGAGGCAGGAGACTTGAGAGGCCAACCAGATCGAGCGAAACGTCGGATTCCTGAGCGGCGCAAACGTCGCTGGCGAAACTACATCCGCATCTGCGTTCGCCGCCCTGCTCATTGCTCCGACCGATTGTGTTCCGCCGAGCTAAACCACTTGGCGCGACACGATCCAATGGTCGTGTCCCACCGCGTGGTGTAGGTCGGCGATAGCGAAGCCGCTCGCGAGCGCGCCTTCAACAGCGCTGTAGCGAGCGAGCGGCGTAGCGGCGGTCATCGATGTTCTTCGGTAGGGTTGGGTTGCTGACACAACCTGATTCGAAGGGAACCACCGATGACCAACGACATGATGAACCTGCGCACGCTCGTAGAGAAGACCCCCGACGCCGATATCCTGCGCGAGATGATCGGCTTTGCCGCCGAGCGGCTGATGGAGCTGGAGGTGGGCGCCGCCACCGGCGCGGCCCATGGCGAGAAGAACCCGCTGCGGCTTGTCCAGCGCAACGGCTACC
>NZ_RZSC01000489.1:0-4554 GCF_003998155.1 Mesorhizobium sp. M1E.F.Ca.ET.063.01.1.1 | reverse complement strand
CGACATGCCGCGAGGCGGGCATTTCGCCGCGCTGGAAGAGCCGGAACTGATGCTGGCCGACCTGCGAGCCTTTATCGCGACGGTGTCGGGAGCGCGCTTTGGCTGCTTTCGGGACCATGGATTGACTGCCTAAACGTCTCCAATTGGGCGCTTCCTGCCATTCGGAAGTGCCCGCCGCGCACGGCAGTTATCCAATCGCCAAGACCCGAAAGCTGACTGTCCGCTCACGGCCCCAAACACGACGCTGATCACCTCGAGGTTGAGCGACGCCATGGCGGACCAAGTGGATTCCCGACAGTTTGTCACATAGATTAAGGACGCTTCGACTTTTAAGTGCGCCATGAACTGGCTAAGTATTTGAAATCATTGATTCATTAGGAAAACTTATGGCGGAGAGAGCGGGATTCGAACCCGCGTTACGGTTTCCCGTAAACACACTTTCCAGGCGTGCGCCTTCAACCACTCGGCCACCTCTCCGTCCTTGCATTCTCGCGCCGGCCGGTTTCGCCGTGCGGATTGGGGAGATGCATCTCCCTCGGGAAGGCCTCATCGGACAATCTGGGGAGCCTTCAACCGGCGGGCAACCCCTTCCCAGCACCTCTAACCGTCTAGGCAAACAGGCGCGGGGCTCATCTAGTCGATCCTAAAGCGAATGCCAAGCCATAATGGCATTGCAAACGGCATTTGCCGTCTGGCGCCGAGACAGCTCCGGCCGCCGCTGGGACGGAAGGCCTTGCCGCGGTTCGTGCATGGCCATTGAGCCGGATCAAATCCCTTGCGGCCGCCGGCTTGCTATCTTGCGCCGGTTTCGGGACAAGGTTGAATGCGCATCGCGATCCTGTCTGACATCCATGCCAACCGCGAGGCGTTCGACGCAGTCCTGGAGGCCGTTCAGAATCTGGCGCCGGACCAGTTGGTCCTGCTTGGCGACCTGGTCGGCTATGGGCCCGATCCTGTCTACGTGGTCGAGGAGGCGGCCGATCTGGCAAGGAGCGGCGCCTTCTGCATCATGGGCAACCATGACGAGGCGGCGGCGCTTGGCCGGAACGACATGACCGAGAACGCGCGGGTCTCCATCGAGTGGACCCGCAAGCAGCTCGGCCGGGAGCATCTCGATTTCCTGGCGCGGCTGCCGCTTTCGCTGCGGTCCGAGGACCGGCTCTATGTCCACGCCAGCGCGGATCGGCCGGAAAAATGGGTCTATATACGCGAAGTCGACGCGGCGGGACGCTGCTTGTCCTCGAGCGATGCCCGCTTCATCTTCTGTGGCCACACCCACATTCCGGCCATCTACTACGCCTTGCCCGGCGCGCGGCCCATCCATTTTTCGCCGCGGAACAATGTGGCGGCGCCCTTGTCCGGACTGCGGCGGCATCTGATCGTCGTTGGCGCGGTCGGCCAGCCGCGCGACGGCAATCCGGCCGCCTGCTTTGCGCTTCTCGACACCGAACGGCATGAGGTGACAATGGTTCGCGTTCCTTACGATCATGAGGCGACCGCCCGCAAGATCGAGGCGTCCGGCCTGCCCGCGTGGCTTGGCATGCGCTTGAAAATTGGCCGCTAGAGCGGTTCGCCGTTTCACGGAAACGGCGACCCGCTATAGCTCCTTGTTTTGACGCAATTCCGGGCGGAAAACCGCTCACACTTTTCCTGGAATTGCTCTAGTTTCCCGGAGACGATCGATGGACAGGTTGGAGGCAGGGGCAAGCATCGACGGTTTCGAACTCGTCGAAAGGCTTCAGTCCGGCGGCATGGCGGCGCTGTGGCGCGCGAAAAATTCGAAGTTCGATTTTCCGCTTCTGCTGAAGATCCCTTTTCTCGACCCAGGCGGGGACGTCTCCGTCATTCTTGGCTTCGAAGCCGAGGAACTGATCCTCAAACGCCTGTCGGGTCCGCATGTGCCGCGCTACGCCGCATCCGGCGGCCTGGCAAAGGTCCCCTATATCGCAATGGAGTTCGTTGCCGGGGTCGGCCTGGCGGAAGCGGCCGGCCGCACGCCGTTGCCGCCGGACGAGGTGGCAAGGATCGGCGCCGAAATCGCGAAGGCGCTCGCCGCCTTGCACCGCCAGAAGGTCGTTCATCTCGATCTCAAGCCCGAGAACATCATCCTGGCCGAGCGCGGCGCCGTGCTTCTGGACTTCGGCCTCGCCCGCCACGCCGAGCTTCCGGACCTTCTCGGCGAGGAGAGTTCCGTGCCGATGGGCACCGCAGCCTATATTTCGCCGGAACAGGTTCTGGGCGAGAGGTCCGATCCCGCAAGCGACCTGTTTGCGCTGGGCTGCATCCTCTATCAGCTCGTCACCGGCGAGGAGCCGTTCGGACGTCCGGCCACGCTCGCCGGAATGAAGCGCAGGCTCTATCATGCGCCCAAGCCGCCGCGAGATATCGACAAGGCCATTCCGAGGTGGTTGGAAGCCGTCATCCTGCGATGCATGGAAGTCGACAGGTCCAAGCGCTATGCCGAGGCGGCGCATGTGCTTTCAGACCTCAGAAACCCCGACCAGGTCGTGGTTGCCAGGCCGCGCGCGCCATCGAACGCAAGAAGCTGGGACGGCATCAGGAATCTCTTCCGCAGAACAGATGAGAAGGCGCTGGTGGGGAAGCCGGCTAGCTCGAGGGTACAGGCCGGACCGCCGATCGTTCTGGCCGCGGTCGACCTCGCCAACGGAAGCGATGCGCTGGCTGCCGAGGTTCTCCACGAAACCGCGCGCGTGCTTGCCGCGCGGGAGGATTCCTGGCTGGCCTGTGTGACGGTGCTGAAGACCGAGATCATCGGCGACACGCCGGCCGCCGATGAATCAGGACAACTGACCTACCTGAAGCGGCTGGTGGCGCTCAAAGACTGGGCGCATCCTCTGCATCTGCCGGAGGACCGCATAAGCTATCATGTGCTCGAGGCCGTCAGCCCGGCCGACGCCATCCTCCACTACGCCGAGCACAATGACGTTGGGCATATCGTTGTCGGCGCCCGCTCGTCTTCGGCGCTTCGCCGGCATCTCGGCAGTGTCTCGACCAAAGTCGTGGCGCGCGCCCTTTGCTCGGTATCGGTCGTCCGGTTGAAGGCGATGGAGGAGCTAAGGCGACAGCCGTGATGTCGTCGGTGCTCCGCAGGGCCCGTCCGCGCTTGACTTCGGCCCTGGTTGCCTGTCGACTCCCATGGAGCGCTTCGGTGTTCGGTAGAATCGCTGGATCGCTCCAACTGTTGGTTTCCTGCAAATTCGCATGGGAGCGGCTGCTCCTGGAATTGCATTGGGCTTTGCGAGGGGCATTGTCCTGACATGGCATCGATCGACCAGCAACCCGCGGGCCGGCCGGACAGCGGGCTCTCCTTCATCCCGGTGGCGTGGCTGATGATCGTCATGGGGCTGTCGGCCTATGGCCTGATCTCGAGCTGGCGGCTGATCGGCGACTTCAACCTGCCGGAAAGTGTGTTGTTCCTGATCTATGGCGGCCTCGCCGGCGGCCTCGTCACGATCCTGTGGGGGCTTTACCTGCTCGGCCTCGCCTTCAACCGGTCGGCGCGTTTCCCCCGCCACTACACCATCTGGCAGGTGGCCATCATCCTGTGGCTCGTCGTGCGCCAGGCCTATACGCTTCTGGTGCCCGACTTCGTCTTCTCCGCCGAAGCGCTGGGCCTCACCATAGCCGAGATCGCCATCGGCCTGCTCTGCATCTATCTCCTGCGGCGAGGCGCCGGCGCCGAGGCGGTCTACGCCAATCCGGAGACCGAACGCCCGCCGCTCCTGGTCTCGCTCGTTGCGGCGCTGCTCGGGATCATCCTTGGCGGCGCCATCGGCGCCGGAGCCGGATTTCTTGCCGGGTCGCTGATCGCGGACGCCACCCATATGAGCTGCTTCGAGGGCGCCTGCGGGTTTTTCGCCGCCTTCGTCGGCCTCGCGGGCCTGATCGTCGGCGCGGTCGCCGGCGGAATCTTCGCCATCTGGCGGGTCAACCGGCGAAAGCAGGCGCCATCGGCGCAAAGCAATTCCGGGAAAAATGCGTAGCGGTTTGCCGTCCGGAATTGCGTCAAAACAAATAGATAGAGCCGCTCAAAATCGTGTGTCGCGATTGCGTGGCGGTTGCGCACGCTCTATGTCGGTTGCGGGGCAGACGGGAGCTTTTCCCGGGGAGAGCGTTGGATGTTGCGTTTCATCTTTCGGCTGGCGGCTATGGTTGCATTGTCTATTTCCGTCATCATGGCGGTGATCGACACCACGCGCTCGGTGGCGGCATCGGCGCTCGTCATGACGCCGCTCAACGCAAGCTGGCTGGCGGTATCGCCCGACACCCGAGCGGCCTTCGAGACCTATGTACGCGCCAACGCCAGTCCGCTGGTCTGGGACGGCGCCATCGCCTGGGTGCTCGGCCAGCCCGGTTTCGCGGTGTTCGCGGTGTTGGCGTTCCTGCTCTACGCCATCGGCTACCGGCGGCGGCGCCACGAATTCGCTCCGACCAACTGACGCGGAGGTTTCGTTCCGCATGAAACGGTCGGCCCGACCGCTTTTTCCAAGAGGTCAAAATTCCACGTGAATTTTGTTTCGGGCCGTGCCAGAT